>JAYVXK010001216.1:0-2944 GCA_043785265.1 Myxococcales bacterium
TCGTCATCACCTCTACGGATGAAGCCTCGGGCGAAGTCGCGATGGGATTCGTCGCTCGGGCGCCGACTCCACTCGGGTTCATCACCAACCGTCCGATCACGATCCTCGTGCTATTGCCGCTGCTCATCGCTGCCGCGTTCATGATCGCGCATGCATCGGGACGCGCTCCTCGTTCGCTCCGCCCAGTCGCGATCGGAGTCGCTGCGCTGCAGACCGCGCTCGCTCTGTGGATGTGGAGCTCGTTTGATTCAACGCTCTCGCGCGTCGACGGCAATGACGGACTGCAATTCATCGAGCGCTCTCTTTGGATCCGGTCGTTGTCCGCCGAGTGGTTTGTCGGAGTCGACGGGACGAGCCTGCCTTCGATCGTAGCCGTGTGCGTGATCGCCCTCATTTCTGCGGTCGCGGTGAAGGAGCCCAACAAGAACTCGGTCGCGTTCGATGGGTTGTGTTTGATGATCACCGCGAGCGGCATCGGCGCGTTCGTGGCGCAAGACGCGCTTCTTTGGTTGTCGTTCGTCGCGCTCACCAGTGTGTCTCTGTTGGCCGCCCTCGCGCAGTTTTCGGAGTCACCGCGGAGTGCACGCATCGCCGCACCGGTGTTTGCGATCGGTTTCGCGTCACTCGCGCTTGCGGTGCTGTTGCTCCACGCCGATGCGGGCAAGACCTTCCTCGTCGGCGGTGAGTCGACTCACACGGGTTGGTCGCTGCCCGATCTCGCGCGTGTTTCGTTTTTGCTGAAGCCCACTCACGTGTTTGGCCAACCGCTTGTTGCTGCAGCGTGGTCGCTAGGCTTCGTCGCGGCGATCGCATTTGCTGGCGCATTTCCCCTGCATTTCTGGCTGCCGCGTGTTCTTGCCGATGCGCCGGCTCCGCTCGGTGCACTCACGATCGCCACTGTTTCGTCGATGGGTCTCCACACTCTCGTGCGTGTGAGCATGGTGCTGCCCGAGGGGGCGCGTTGGGCTGCGACCACCGTGCTCTTGATCGGTCTGCTCGGCGCGGCGTACGGGGCGCTTGCCGCACTGGCGGAGCGTGATCTCGCGCGTGTGTTGGGCTTTGCGATGGTCGCGCAATCGGGTCTCGTGCTGGTCGCGTTTGGGTCTCTCACGCATCAAGGTCTTTCGGGCATGCTCGTCGCGATTGGTGCACGCAGTGCAGCAGGCGCCCTGCTCGCATTTGCATGTGGAGCCTTGTTTTCGCGGCTGCGGACGCGTGACGTGCTGCGGGTCAGTGGTCTCGGCAAAGACGCTCCGCTGCTCGCAGGCATGCTCGTGGTTGGTGCGCTCGGAGCGATGGCCGCACCCTGCACGTGCGCTGGATGGACTCCGATCATGGCTGCGTTTGGCTCTCTGCCCCGGGGGCTCGGCGCGACATTTGGAGTCGTCCTCGCCACGGCGATCTTGTCCATCGCGGTCGCTCGTGCGCTCTCGCGGTTGGTCACGGGCAAACTCTCCGTCGAGCTTTCGCGGAGTGCGCTGCTCGAACCTTTTGGCGGTCGGGTGCCCGATCTAGAGGCGCCTGCTTTCATCTCTCTCGCCGCGTTGGCGCTGATCGTGATCGCTTTTGGTGTTCATCCCGCGCCGCTCTTTTCGACAGTGGGGTCACCCACGCAAGAACTTGGTGCGGTATTGAACCCGCCTGGCCCGGGCGAAATCGCGCGACGTTGATCAGCGGCGGCGTTTTGCGCGGCGACCCATGATGCGCGCAAAGATGCCGAGCATGATCACCGAGGCCAGCATGAAGTAGGCTAAATATGGGCGCTTGGGCGTCTCCACCGCGCGTGAACCGGCGCGTGGAAGTGTGAGCGAGATCGATTTGCCGGTATGAAGCACGCCTGACGCGGTGTGAGCGGTGTCCGTCTGCAGTGTGACCGCGAAGGTCTCCTCCCAAGGTTGCCCAGGCGCGTACTCGAACTCTTCGAGCATGCGCGACGACACTGTCAGCGGCAGTTCGTCATTGCCTGCCGGCAACGCATACGCAAGCAAGACGTGCACGTGCGTCCGCTCCAGATCGAGATCGCCGATGCCCGCTTCTAGCTGGTATTGACCACGCTGCGTAGCCGCAGACGTGCCGTCGGGTTCGTCGACCGTGGAGGAGATGATGCGAGAAGCGAGAGAGGTGTCCCCGAGTGACAGACTCACGTGTGTCGCGAAGTAGGGTGCAGCATCGTCTAGCGCTTGCGCGACCTCAGCAGCCGAGTAGCTCGTTCTCTCCCGATGAAGCGCGACCATCGGTGTTCGCAGCGTCATGTGCAGGTCCAAAACCACCCGTGTGGGCTCGATCTGCCCGTCGATGCGATCGAGCAGCATCGGATGTGCACTCACGGAAGCGGCCAAAAACAGCCACGAGAGCGCTACAGCAAAAGACGCGGCTCTCAGTCTTTTAGCGCTTCTGCGCCGCCGATGATTTCCATGAGCTCTTTGGTGATCGCCGCTTGGCGAGCACGGTTGTAGACGAGCGTCAGTCTCGCGATCATGTCTTTTGCGTTGCGCGTCGCTGCGTCCATCGCGGTCATCTGGGCGCCAAAGAAGCTCGCCTGACTGTCGAGCAACGCACGGAGCAAGGTGATCTCCATGTACATGGGCAAGAGCCGATACAAGAGCAGTTGCGGAGTCGGCTCGAAGATGAAGCCCGTCGTCTCCGCCTGCTCTGTTTGCACCTCGGACGAAGGTGCAGAGAGCGGGAGCAGCTGGTCGAGATTGACCGTCTGAGTCATCGCGCTCTTGAACTCGTTGTAGACGAGATACACCGAATCGTATTCGCCCTTCGCATAGCGAGCGACGAACCAGCTCGCCATCGCGCGCGCCTTGTCGAGATCGAGCGCGTCGAACGGCTTGACGACATCGTGCACGATCTCGCCTTTTCGGCGCTGCAAGTACTCGCGACCTTTGCGCCCGATCGTGACGAAGTGCACCGTCTTGCCTTCGCTCTGCTTGCGCTT
>JAYVXK010001217.1:0-9593 GCA_043785265.1 Myxococcales bacterium
GGCGAGCGGTCCGGTCGGGCTTCCTCCCCACGGCACGGCTTCGCCGTGCACGGGGAGGAGTCGGAGGCTGGGACTCGGGAGCGGCCCGAAGAGGACTCCGTAGGTCTAGGAAGTGGACACTTGGGTTTGGGGAACGGCGACGGGAACTGCGGGACTACTCCAACTGCTTCAGTCGCGCCCCAGCCTTATCGGCAGTCACACTCTTCGGTCGCGCCTTCCCCCAGCGCTCCACCACCACAGAATAGGCCTTCTTCGCTCCGACCAAGTCGCCCTTCCCCTCCATGGCCAGACCAAGAAAATAATAACTTCGTGTCTGCACTTCTGGCATGTCCAGAGCGATGCACGCCTCGGTCACCATCTTCAGCAGTGGCAGCGCGTCGTCGTAGTTTCCCGCGAGCGCGTAGGCTTTCCCCACCGAGGCATTGAAGATCGGCGTGCGACGCGCGTCAGGCGGAAGCGGAAGAAACTGGGGCAGGATGTCGAGAGCGTCTTTGGCTTCCTCCATCGACTCGGCAAACCCTGCGTAGATCATCGCCCAACGAAAGGGAGCCATGCGCTGGTTCTCACGTTGAGTCTTGCCCAGCTCTTGCGCAGTCATCCACTCTTTGCGTCTCTTGTTGAGTTCGTCCTTGTCGATGCGCTTGCTGCGATACAGGTATTCGTCAAACCACATGCTTGGATCGTTGCCGTTTGGATCTGGCGTGAGCGCGGGCATCACACGCAGAAACTCGTCTGCGACTTTGCCTGCGGTTTGCACATCGCCTGTTTCGAAGTCGAGCAGCGCCAGTTGGTGCGTGGGGGCGGCGTGCATCATCACTTCTTGTCGCGTGATGGCTTTCTCCCAGTCTTTGGTTTGCCGTTCGGCCTCGATGAAATCGCCCTGAAAAATAGCCAGATTGGCGCGGTCTTCTGGTTCGCCGGCTGCGCGTGCGTCTTTTGGCATCGCGTCCCATTGACGCTTGAGTGCTGCTTCCACGCTCTCTAGTTTTGCGCCGCGTGCCAGGAGTGCGTCTGCCAACCAGTAGCTCGCGTTCGGCGCTTCTGGTTCCACCGACTGCCATGAGCGCGCGTCTTGTTCTAGACGATCACACTCTCCACGATCGCGAAGAAGTCCGATGCGCTGATCCAAACAGATCGCTGCCGCGGGCGAACTCTTGACGCACGTGTCGTATGCCGCGAGAGCGACATCCACATTGCCCAGTTGCCGCTCGGCATCGCCCTCGGCTCGCCAACCAGGCATGAAGGCTGGGTCGAGGCGCACGCATTCTCTGAAGTCCGCGCTCGCGAGTTCGTATTCGCTGCGCTGCTGATGAACATTGCCGAGCAGGTAGAAGTACAACGCTTCGTTGGGAGACTTCTTGGTCGCCTCGAGCAGCTTGGCTTGCGCCTCCCCCACGTCGGCAGTCGGGCGCAGCAGCGGAGCGAGCGCTTCGAGCACGACGCGATCGCGATCCGAGAGTGACACGCGATGCGAGAAGGCCTTCTGGAAGTGATCCTGCGAGCTCGCCGAGTCGATGTCGAGCTGTTGCAGCGCGAGCAGCAGATGCGCGGCGGCGAGGCTGTTCTCCAACTCGACTGCGTGTTCGAGACTCACGCGACTGCGTGTCGACGCGCCGTCACGCCAGAACTGCAAGCCGTCTTGATACGCACGGAGCGCCTCTGGACTCTGCACATCGAGCACAGGATCTGGCAGCTTTTGCGACACGCTCACGACGGGCCGGGCGATGACGACCGGCAGCGGCTTGCGGATGAACTTGTAGTAACCACCCACCGCAAGAAGCGCCGTCGCGATGCCAAGCAAGAAGTGCCAGCGTCGCTTTTTTTGCGGACGCTCTTGTGGATGCCCGGGAAACTCAGGTGAAAGACGCGTCACCAGAGCACCCTTGGTGATGGGATCTTTGTCCTTCGCTTTGGGAGATTCGTGCGCCGTGAGTTCGCCCACTTTGGGTGACGCTGCGGTGATCGGTTGTTGTGAAGGGATGGATGTCGCGAGCGGCTCGAGCGCGTCTGCGACTTCGTCCATCCCATCGAAGCGTTGACTGGGATCGCGGGCGATCGTTCGTGCGACCACTGTTTCGACCGCAGGTGGAAGTTCCGGCACGCGTGCGCGCAGAGACGCGGGAGGCTCTGTGAGGATCATGGCCACGGCCGCGAGCAGATCGCTCTTGTCTGGCCACGGACGATCACCGCTCAGGACTTCGTACGCCATCACGCCCCAGGCAAACTGATCGGTGCGCGTGTCGGCCACGCCTCCTTTGATCTGTTCAGGGGCCATGTACATCGGGGTGCCGATGATCACTCCCGCACCTGTGAGAGTCGACATGCCCGCGGCTTCGGTGCGTCCGTTCGGGTCGATGCCCGGACCCAAAATCCGACGAGCGATGCCAAAATCGAGCACTTTGATGATGCCGTCTTCTCGCACCATCACATTCTCCGGTTTGATGTCGCGATGGACGAGCCCAGACTTGTGAGCCGCCGCGAGCGCACGCGCGACATCCGTCAGCCAGCGCAGTCGCTTGGGCCACGCGACGGTGTTCTGACGCATCATCTCGCGGAGAGTCTTTCCCACGACATATTCCATCGCGAGATAGACGCGTCCCTCGTGCTCGCCGACGTCGAACACGGAGACCACATTGGGGTGAGCCAGTGACGCCGCAGCGCGCGCTTCTCGAACCAGACGGGCCGATGCGTCTTGTGCGCCTCGAGAACTTCCGTCGCTTCCGATGTCCTCGATCTTCTCGAGAATGACCTTCAGCGCGACATTGCGATGGAGGCGCTCGTCTTTCGCGAGATAGACCTCCCCCATGCCACCCACGCCGAGCCGAGACTCGATCGTGTAGTGCGCGACTTTGTCACCCTTCGAGAGCACTCCCACTCTTGTAGAACGCGCAGGACGCGCTGGCTACTCCGCGCCCCCGATCGCCCATATTTTGCCTGGATTCATGATCCCTTTTGGATCGATCACCGACTTGATCGCGCGCATCAACGCGATTTCTTCTGAGCTGCGTGACCAACCGAGGAAGTCTCTCTTGAGCAAACCAATGCCGTGTTCTGCGCTGATGCTGCCTTGGTGTTTTTTCACGAGATCGAACATGTGCCGATCGACCTCGTGTGTCTTGGCAAAGAACTCATCGCGACTCATCGCGTCTGGCTTCATCACATTGACGTGCAAGTTGCCGTCCCCGATGTGACCGAAGAGAGCAATCTCCCAGTCTGGGTAACGCTGCGCGAACACACCGTCAAGCTCCGCACAAAACGCTTCGAGCCTGCAGATCGGAAGTGCGATGTCGTTCTTGTGCGGCAAGCCCGTCGCGGAGAGACTCTCACTGATGCCCTCGCGCAGTGCCCATAGTTCGGAAGCTTCGCGCGCGTGCTGCGCCATCACTCCATCCTGCGCGAGCCCAGTCTCGAGGACGCGCTCCACCCATGACATGACCGTGGCCTCCAGCGCGTCGCCGTCGATCTCGACCAGCACATAGTGGTCATGCGGCGCAGAAAATGGATCGCGTACGGATCGATGTTTGAGCAACCGGTCCAAGCAGCGGCGCGTGAAGAACTCGTACGCGTTGAGCGAAAAGTCAGCGCGACGCGCGTCGCGAAAGAGCGCGAGCACGCCTGAGAGATCGTGCACCGCAAAGAGCATCACACGCGGACTAGTCGGTATTTTAGCCAGTTTGAGAGTCGCTGCTGTGATGATGCCGAGAGTGCCTTCGCTTCCGATGAAGAGCTGTCGCAGATCGATTCCGGTGTTGTTCTTCTCGAGCGCGCCGCCAATCTCGAGCACGTCGCCCGTCGGCATGACGACCTCGAGCCCGAGCACCCACTGCCTGGTGAGTCCGTAGCGAATCACCTTCACCCCGCCCGCGTTGGTGGCGATGTTGCCACCCACTTGACTCGACCCCTTGGATGCGAAGTCGACGGGCCACGTGAGACCGTGCGGTTTGCAGTGCTCGTGCACGGCTTCGGTGATCGCCCCAGCCTGGACGCGCACAGTCGCTCCCAGTGTGTCGACTTCCTCCATGGCGCGCATGCGCGAGAGGGACACGACCAGCTCGCGATCTTTGGCGACGGCGCCTCCCGCGAGACCGGTGCGTCCACCCGATGGCACGATCGGAATCGCGAGCTCGCTTGCGAGACGCAAGATGGCGCTGACGTCGGCAGTGGATCGTGGCAGTGCGATCGCGGTTGGATTGGGCGGGTA
Source organism: Myxococcales bacterium (assembly GCA_043785265.1). GTDB lineage: Bacteria > Myxococcota_A > Polyangia > Polyangiales > Polyangiaceae > JANYHY01. The sequence continues at coordinate 4,202 of JAYVXK010001217.1, forward strand.
GACTTTCGTCCAGTCTTTGCCGTAGTCAGCGAGATCGGCTGGGTCGATGCTGATGACGCCCGTGGGAAGGTCCGATTGGAGACGAGCAAGCCAGGAGGACATTGGAGGCTCCTTTATGGGCCAATTGTGCGCCGGAGGGTGAGTAAATCGCCGTTCCCGCTCCCCGTCCCCGCGCGCCCTGCGACAGTCGCTCAGACCAGGGCCTTCATCAGACCACGGGCGAGACGACGACTCTCCGGAAGGCTGGGCAATCCAAGAAGGCATCGCGATCGCTGCCCCAGCCTCGAGTCGGAGTTCCGTTCCAGCTCTCTCGCTGCGCGCTTCACCTCCGTGCCCAGCCAAGTGCGCTCGGCTTCAGTGAGTCTCGGCGCAAGCCACGCGTGGATTGCGAAGGCGAGCGCGGCGTGCTCGGTCTCGTCGACTGCGATGCGTTTCATGGCGCGTGACACCCCAGGCTCTTTCGCTGAGACCGCTTGATGGCGAGCGATGAGCGCTCCGAATGTCTCGTGCAAGCAGCCCTCGATCGCATTCTCGAGAGCGATGTTCGCCAGCGGGCGCGAAGCGAGCGTGGCATGCCGACTGTCTTGGATCGTCGCGCCTCTGCGTGACGCGAGGGCGCCCAGCACGCGAGTGTGTCTGGCTTCGTCTCGCTGCGCGCGTGTGCACCAAGCGAGCAGCGATGCGGGCGCGCCGTGGTTGCGGAGCTCTCGTCGCAATCTGCGAAAGGCAAAGATCGACTCTCGTTCGAGTTCGGTCGCGGTGGCCAGGTACGCACCCACTTCGTCTCGCGCTTCCCACTTGCCTGGGCGGTATCCGGCCGTTCGTCTTCCTGATCCAGAACACTGAGGTGGCGACCCTGAGAAGTTGCATTCCAACGCGGGCGCACCACCGTCACTCGAGATCTTGGTGCAGCTCGTGGCCCCGAAGCAAAGAGTGATGCAGGGATCCTCGCCGGCGTCGTAGCTCACCGCTGCGCCATCGGGTCCGTCAGCGGGAGGAAGTCCGAGCGGGACCACATGCGTCGTGGGTGGCCCAGCCTCCGTGCATGGGTTGCCGCACGAGATACCATGTGCGCCGAGAGCCGACCCCGCGAGCAGGATGGTGAAGAGGCGTTCCAAAGAGAGCGTGCTGCGGCTCATGGTGTCGTCTCGAGTGTAACCGTGCGCGTCTGCGTCACGAGCGACTCCGCCCGAGGAAACCCTGGGCCAGTATTGGCGAGCACACGAGTGCGAGTCATCGTCACCACCAGAGTGCACTTGCCTTGAGTCATCAAGTCAGCAGGCTGCAACGTGAAGCTCCCCGTGTCGGTGCCAAGTGGCCGCATGAAGGACGGGCCACATCCCTTGAACAAGAGAGTCGCGGCGTCTGATGGGGACGACTCCCAGCCAATCGTGATCGGCGAACTCCTCGGCGCGGAGACTGGTGTTCGAAGTGTGAAGGGAGGAGGGAGGTCGATCGAAGCCGTCTCGTCAGCGAGTCCTGCGCGTGTGAACACCAGCGTAACGCGCGTCGTTTGGGTAGCAAGTAACCCAACGTACTGCTCGCTCACGACCTCAGTGGGCCTCGGAATCACGAACGACGGGAAGCCATTGAGCGGCACTCGCGACGTGTCCGCAGCAGAAGCAAAGAGTGCATCACTCCCCACGAGTTGCACCTTCCGGCCACTGGCATTGACGATCACCCGGATCTCCGTCTTGAGTCCGTTGCTCTGCGCATCGACCGAAAAAGCCAGAGCGCTGGAGGCGAACTTGTCGCTCGGAGGAAGCAGCTCGTAGGGGGCCGCCGGGCTTGCCTGATACGATGTGCAACCGATCATGAGAAGAAGAAAAGACATTCGCGTCGTCATGGTCGTGACCCGAAGGTGACAGTGCGCGTTTGCGTCGCGACCACATTGCCTGGGCCAAACGTGGTTCGTTGGATCGTCACGCTGGCTGTGCATGTTCCTAGGTCGAGAGGCTGAGAGTACGCGAGTTCGTAGGGGTTGAACGTGTAGCTTCCGCTGTCGAACGAGAGAGGCCGATGGGCGGGCACGACGCAATGCGGAGTGCCGTCGTCGGTCACATCGAGTTCGAGAGAGTAAGGGCCTGCGCCCACGTCCCATGTGATGTTCAGAGGAGCGGCTCGCGACGCAGAAGTGGGAGCGTGAATCACGAAGGAAGGCGGCACGAAGATCGGGAAGTCCAACGGGCGGTCCACGGTCCGAAGAATCATCACGTGCAAATCGCCCTCGGCCAGGCCGAGATCAGCTCCATAGACGCCATTGGCTTGTCGCACCATGGGAAGATCGCCCTTGGGTAGACGCACGACGAGTCGATCGGTCTCCACGAGATTCAAGGGAAGTGGAGCATCGGGCCCGACACTGAGATTGACGATGACAGGCGAGCCGCCTGCCCCTGCCGTTGCCTTCACCGACATGGCGATGTCGCTCGTCGCGATGTCGGTCGACGCGCTCGGAAACTCCGATTCGATCGCGCACGACACCACCACGAGACCAACGAGAACGCGAGGCATCACATCAGCACCATTCCCACGAAGCCGCCCATCCCAGCCTGGAAGTAGCTTCGACTGGGCGTCCCTCCTGTTGCATCGACGTAGGAGAGCTGAAGTCCGAATTGGAAGAGACTGATCGACGTGGCGATCTCCACACGCTGCTCGATCGTCGCCAGGATGGGAGCGCCAACTGACACTGGGACCAACGTGTATTGGAGTTGCATACTGACATCGCGCATCGGCCACAAACGGAGGCGCGCCATCGCATAGGGGTAGAAGCGCGGCGCATACCAGTAGCGCCCATCGTCGATCCCGCCACCGAGGCCGAGCAGGAGCGAACCAGGAAGTCGTCCGCTCCACGATGCGGTCGCGAGGTCGAGACCTGCCTCGAGGCGGACGAACCAGCCAGGGGGATCATCGGGGCGACGATCGTTCGAGAAGGGAGCGCCCATCAAGGCGAACTCCAACCCCAGCTTCTTCGTAAAAAACCGAGTGAACAGCAGCTCGAGGTTCGCTCCTGCGCCGCGGTAACGCTCTCGACTGCCGGTGCCCACGAGACGAGTGCCGGTGAATGTGAGTGCGTCGACCCCAAAGCGGAATTGCGCGAAGCGATGTGCGTGGAGTCGCTGATCGCGCTGCTCGGGTGTGTCGTGGACGACAACGACCGTGGGGCTGGGCACTCGCTGCGCTGGAGACTCGCCCTGAGCGACAGCAAGACTGGGCAGCAACAACCCCGTTGCAACGATGAGAAGACTCGAGCGAACCATAGTTGGAAGGCAGCCTATCCACGACGCCATGATCGTTGCATAAGACCCCGGCTGATTGAGAGAGCCGACGTTTCGAACACTCTGCCACACCTTACCGATTGGTGCCGCGCCCACACGCGAAGAGCTTCTATCTGTGCTCTTTTCGACGTCTCCGTTCTCTTCGCCAGCCAGAGTCAGGTAGTCTTTGCGCAGATGAACCAAGCGCAACGCTGGGTCCTGTCGATCTCTGCGATCATCACACTGACGGAGAATCCGAGCGCGCTCGACAGCGACGCTCCTGGCGCGCTCGAGATCTTGGGTGCTGCGCCGCGGCCTCGAAACTCATCGTCCGCGATGACGGATCTTTCGGACCTTTGGACTGTCACGACGGCCGTTCAGCTCGACGCGGAACTCGAAGAACTGTTGGCGTCGACCGAGGAACCTGGCTTCGTTCTGGGGCGCGCCGCTGATCTCGTGCAGATGGGATACTCGGCGTACCTCCTCACGCGCGAGGGGGCCTGGTCGTCGCTCGTACGAATCGCACGCAAAGCTCAGAGCTCGTTCGAAGACTTTGCTTCGTTCGCCAAGAGCTATCGCGCGGGACTCGAGGTGCTTCGAGAAGGCGACAGTGACGAGGAGATTGATGAGGCTGATGGTGTCATCGCCCGCCTGCTCTCCGAACCGAGGAGTCCGTGGGTCGCGCTGCCGTTCGACACGAAACTCGACGACGCCCAAGTGCCCGCGGACGAAGGCCGCACGTTTCATGTCGGGCCTCATGGATCACGCACGATCAGCGAGGCGCTGTCGCAAACGAGCGACGGCGATCGGATCATCGTTTCGGAAGGCACCTACCGCGAACGCATTCGCATCTCCACGCCGAAGTGGGATGAAGGCGAGCCTCCATTGCCACGGCACCCCTCGGTGGAGATCGTTGGAGACGGGCGCGTGGTGCTCATCGGGGACGACGGTCCTTTGGTCCTCGTGGCGGACGGTGGGTTGGTGCTGGACGGAGTTCGCATCGACAACGATCGTGAATCGAACGACTTGGAAGACGAGCAGGCAGAGGTCGTACGCGTCATCGACGGCTTCGTGCGTCTCGTCCGGTGTGACATCCGCAGCAAGAGTGGCCGCGGTGTGGTCGTCTTCGAGGCTGCGCATTTGTTGGAGTGCGCCATCGAGACGAGCGGAGCTCCCGCGGTGCTGGCGTCGCGGCTGGTCGTCATGGATCGCACGGTCGCAGCAGGCGGCGGTGTGATCGTGAAGGAGGAGGGCGAGGCATTCCTGGACGGGTGTCATCTCGAGTCGACCAAGTTCTCGGGACTGGAGGTGCGCGATCATGCTCGAGCGACGGCGACCGCGTCACGCTTCGAGAAGTGCGCCGGCGCCGGCGTTGCGGTCTTCGACCACGGCGAGGTGACGCTCGAACGATGCCACTCCACGTTGAACTCTCAGTCGGGTCTCGCGGTAGCGGGAGGCTCCGCAAAAGCCGTGGACAGCAAGTTCGTCGGCAACCTTGGGAGCGGTGCTGACTTCGAGGGGCGCAGTCACGGCACGCTCACGCGTTGCGAATTGAGCGGCAATTCAAGCGCGGCGGTTTGGCTCCTCGCCAAGTCCAGTGTCACGATCGCTCAGTCGACGATCTCCAGTCATGAGCGAGGCGGAGGACTCATCATTCGCGACGCCAACGCATTCGTGTCGAGCACGACGATCGACGGAAGCGAGGTCAATGCTGTCGAGGTCCATGGCCGCGCGAAACCGACCTTCCACAAGTGCACCATTCGTGGGCGTGATGGAGAGGGCGTGCTCGTCGCGGAAGGCGCGAAGCCCAGTCTCTCCCATTGCACCATCGAAGGCGGCGCGCGGTCGGGGGTGTTCATCCAAGACGGCGAGCCGCGATTGGTCGACTGCAAGATCCACGGGCACGACAAAGTTGGCATCGCCTCCGAAAAGGGTGGCGGCAATGTCGTGCGGTGCGAGATCCGCAACAACAAATCGTTCGGCGTGCAGGCGGGCGCGCGGCTGTCGGTGCGCCACTGCAAGATCATCGACAACGCGGAAGATGGGGTTTACGTGCACGAGGGGGGCGACATCAACCTCGAGCAGTGCGAACTGGCGCGCAACGGAGACTGCAACGTCAGGCTCTTCGACGGACACGC
>JAYVXK010001218.1:0-2941 GCA_043785265.1 Myxococcales bacterium
CATCGCATGCGCGCTTCGCTACGACGAAAAAGACGGCGACGAAGCGCCCGTGGTCGTCGCGAGCGGCGATGGCGATCTAGCGAAACGAATCGTCGAGGCTGCGCATGCTTATGGAGTGCCGGTGTTGCAAGACGTGCCGCTCGCGCACGCGCTCATCGAACTCGAAGTGGGCGAAGCCATTCCAGAGGCTCTCTACGAGGCCGTCGCAGAAATCTTGCAAGAAGCTTGGCGCGACAATCCGTCTGAAGTGCCTAAGAAATAGGCCTTATAGCGCTACTTCACGTCGCGAATCGCCACGGTCTCGATCGACGCGTGGCTTGGTGAGCGCGGATACGAAACGAGCTCAGCGCTGAGCTTGGCTGCACCTTGCTCGTAGCCGACCCGAGCAAACAACTTCGCCAGGAATGCGAGACACGCGCCTTGTGCTTTGCGGTCCGCGCCTTCGCGTGCACGCGCAAGCGCGTCGAGACCTTCGAGCAGCGCATCGTCTGGGCGGCCTGCCAGCGAGAGCGCAAACGCGAGCGCGAGCGAGGCCTGACATCGAACGGTCGGCGGCTCAGCGTCCGCGAGCATGCGTGTTTGACGGAGCGACCGGAGCGCTTCACCAAACTGACCGCGAGACAACCTCGCCATGGCGCGCATGCGATCCGCGAGGGCCTCGTGCTCACCCGTTGCGCGTAAGCCGTCGGAGAGCTGTTGCAGATTCTTTGCGTTGCCTGCGAGCAATGCTTGTCGTGTGAGATCGACCATGCGGTCCGCGAAGTCTTCTGGTTCTACCTCTGCATCGCCTCCCTCGGGATCGCCGAGCGCTTCGCGCGGTACGATGGGCGAGCGCTCGGATACAAACGCTTTGGAAGAAGGCATCCCAGCGCGAATCCATGGCGTGCGAGTGTCGAGCTTCTCGCCGCGGATCTCATGACCTACATCGCTGCCCACTCGAAAGCCTTGCGTGTTGAGTTCGCCGCGCTCATGTGCGCTGACGCTTGCATGAACGAGCACTTCGCCCGGCTCGGCGATTCGCGCGAGCCCGACTGCGCTCACGAGCGCCTCTCCCCAAGCGAGGTCTGCGCGCTGCACTGCGGTCGAGAGCGCTTCGATGTCGCCCTCGGCGATGCCACACGTCCACATCGTGCCGGCGAACAGCGCATCCTCGCGCGCACTCACTGCAAATACGATGGCCTCTTCGATGGACTCGGGATCCCACGCAAAGCCAAGTGTCGTCGCGCTCCATGCGACGAGTTGTGCGCCCAGAGCTTCTGCTCTTCGCGCGAGTGCGCGTGCGCGTTCGAGATAATTCTGCGCGCCTCGCAGTGCGACGCCGGCGCTGGGCATCCGGCAACTGACGACGATTTGGCGCGGCATCTCAGGCCGATTGCACCGAGGTGAACACTCTCCCGATGGTTCGGCGCCGCCTCATACTCGAATCCGCTTCTTGAGGGCCGCGAGATCGTCGTCGAGCTGCGTGTCGGTTTTGCCTTTGCCGCCGTTGCGTTCGAGATCTTTGAACTTCGCGTCGAGTTCTTCTTTGCTCATGCCGCCGTCGCGAATGGCGTCTTCGACTTCGGCCATGGCCGAGCCTTCTGCTTCTTTGCCTTCGATCTTTTCTTCCATCTTGCGAAAATTCTCGAAGGCGCTCGAGCCACCCTTTGCGCCAAGCCCTTCGGCGCCGCCGCCGGCTTTTGCTTGCTGAGCGCGCGCGACGATCGTCCCTTTGCGCATCTTGATTTCAGCGAGCTTCTCGTCCATTCGCTCGAGTTCTTCTTTCATCGTGAGCGCGGTGTTGCGCGCCTCGGTTCGCGCCTTTTCTGCGGCCTCTTGGTCCGAGGCGACGCGACGCTTCTGCTTGAGGGCTTCGCGCGCGAGCGCTTCGTCACCGCCTTTGAGTGCGAGCTCGGCGCGCTTGTCCCAACGATCCGCGTCTTCTTGGAGCGACTCGACTTTTTTCTTGAGCTGCTTCTCTGCGGCCACGGCACTGATGACCTCTTGGCGTGCGGCCTTCAGCTGCTCGGCCATCTCTTCGACATTGAGCTCGATGAGCTTCTTGTCGTCCTCGGCCTTGTCGAGCAATGAGTTCATGTTGCTCGAAATCACTTTTCCCATTCTGTCGAAGATGCCCATGAGTGCTAACCTTACCACGATCACGCGGGACGCCAGCCCGTGCACGGGGAGAACTCATGCCGCTCTGCAAAGAATGCGACGAAGAAGTGGAAGCGCTCGTGAGTGTGAAATCAGGCGGGAAAACCAAGAAGTTGTGTGAAGACTGCGCCGATCGCGCCCGTGAACAAGACGAGATCGCCGAGGCCAGCGAAGCCGTGGTGCAGAACATGATGGGTTTCAAGGGCCGCCGCTGAGGCCTTCTTGGGTCACCGATTGAGAATGTGAATCGCGTGTCCCAGGCCGTTCATCGCGGCTTCCATCATGCCTTCGCCGAGCGTCGGGTGGGGATGAATGGTCAGACCAATGTCTTCGAGGAAGGCATGCATCTCGAGAGCAAGAGCGCCCTCGCTGATGAGATCGCTCGCCTCGGCGCCGACGATGTGAACTCCAAGTAGTTCGTGCGTCTTGGCGTCCGAGACGACCTTGAAGAAGCCTTCGGTTTCGATCACCGCCATCGCGCGGCCGAGAGCCGAGAACGGGAACTTGCCGATGCGGACTTCGCGACCGCTCTCTTTGGCTGCTTGCTCGGTCATGCCGGCGACTGCGATCTCTGGATCCGTGAAGACAGCCGCGGCGATCGCGACCCAGTCTTTTGCGGCCTTGTGACCTGCGATCACTTCGGCGATTACTTCGCCTTCTTTGGTGGCCTTGTGCGCGAGCATCGGGTGACCGCTCACGTCGCCGATCGCGTAGACGCCGGGCACGTTGGTTTTGCCGAGCGGATCGGTGGGAATGAATCCTCGCTCGACCTTCACGCCTGCAGCTTCGAGTCCGATGTTGGCGC
>JAYVXK010001219.1:0-2940 GCA_043785265.1 Myxococcales bacterium
GCTCTCCAGTGTCGATCCCAAGGACGCAGCCAAGGCCATCGAGCTTTGCCGCACCGCCACGGACACCGATCGCAAGTACGGCGTGATCTCTGCGGCGTACGTGCGCGCAGACGGAACGCCCTATGCCACGCCCGGTCTGCAGGTCGGCATCAAGCAAGGCTGGGGCACGAACGTGAAGACACGCGCGGGCGGGAACCTGCTCGTGCTGTCGAGCGGACACGCGCGTGCAGTCGGAGACCCTGGCGCGTGCAACGCCGTCTCGTGCATCACCAATCAAGTCGCTACGCCTCCGACTGGCTTCCCACAGAACGATCCGTCGTGTCCGATCGTGAACACGATCTTCGACGACATCGCGCTGGAGGTGAAGCTACGCGTCCCCTCGAACGCGACAGGTTATGCGTTCGACTTCAAGTTCCACTCGTTCGAGTTTCCCGATTACGTGTGTGACAAGGCGGGTTGGAACGACGAGTTCGTCGCGCTGGTGAGCCCGCCTCCAAGCGGCGCGTATGTTCCGCAAGGATCGCAGTTCGGAAACATCTCGTTCGATGGCGCGGGCCACCCCGTGAGCGTCAACATCGGTTTCTTCGACGTGTGCGACTCGAGCGCGCCGCAACGGTTTGCGTCGAACTGCAAGACAAGCAATGGCCTCTGCCCCGCTCTCCCAATGCCTTATTGTCCATTGGGTCTCTCGGAGTTGGTCGGCACGGGCTTCGACGTGTGGCACAACAGTGTCGGTCCCGGAGGCGCGACTCGGTGGCTCCGCTCGCAGGCGCCCGCTGTCGGAGGGTCGGTCATCACTGTGCGCTTCGCGATTTGGGACGCGGGCAACGCGAAGTTCGACTCGACCGTGCTCATCGACGACTTCCAGTGGCTCGCGACACCAGGTGTGAGTGTCGGCACAACACCCCCGCCCAACTGAATAACATGTGGTGAGTGAGTCGCGAGCGGACCTGGTTGTCGACGGCCTGGGGGGAAGCTGTCGCCAACACGGTCACTCCATGTCTTGAATGCGAATCATGCGTCGCCTTCTTGGTGGCAGAGGCTCGTCGACGATTTCAGGGGCGGCGTCAGTTTGCGCGCCAGCATCCTTCGGCTGCAAGTCTGGGTCGAGCAAACACGCGCCTGCGCGGCAAATCTCGCGTTCGCCGCAGTCGGTCATCGAACGGCAGTACACACAAGCGCCAACGACGCAGTAGTCGTGCTTGCCGAGCACAGCGCAATCTTGATCGCGCGCGCACTTCGGATACGCCGGCTTGCCGGAACATTCCAAAATCGCGCCGATGACCAGGACGACGAACGCCAGCGAGACAGCCTTGCAAAGAAGAAGATGCAATCCGCGATGGGAAGCGGTCATCGCTCACTCGATGGCTCGCCGTTCGACGGGCGACGCTCCCGCCCAAGCGGAGCGCTTCGGTAGATCGCGAGATCACCTGCGAGCGGAGGATCGGCCGTCAGCCAGGAGCACGGAGGCAGCGGCAGATCGATGCAGCAGACGCGAATCTCTCTCGTGCGCGCGATCTGTTCCAGGTCTCCCAATACGTGCGCCAGGCGTTCGCCACTGAAGGGGCAGTAGAGGAAGAAGACAGAGCCAATCGGGACGTAGCGCGCCAGCATCGCCGCATCGCCTTCGACGGACGCGATGCGCGAGAGGCGCAAGCGTGCCGCGAGATCGCGCGCGCCCATCACGAGATGCGGCTGAATCTCGAGCCCGATCACCGCAGCCCCCGTGAGCAGGTGCACCAGAGCTCCGGCGCGTCCTAGACCCGAGCCGACATCGACGAAGATGTCCGAAGCACGCACGGGCGCTTGGTCAACGATCCTTAGCAGGGCATCGACCGAACTTGGTACATAGGGGACGCAGCCCCTCGGCAGTTCGGGTCCATCATTGGGAAGGTCGCCGAGGCCGAGCACGACATCGAGCCACTTATCGCGAAGCGCGGGAGGGACACTCAATAGCGCCGCGCGGAACATCTCTCGGTCGTGTGACCTGCGCTCGATCAGCGAGCGAATCTCGTCCGCGCTTGCTTGGTGGGAGTCCATCGCGCGCTCGAACGCTAACATGAACTTCTCGTGTCGAGCCGCGAGGCGTCAGTGTCTGGTCCGTCCCCGCACGCCGTCACCGTCCGCCGTCGCCGCACCCGTCCCGGTCCCGCACCCGTCCCGTCCCCGTTCCCGCTCCCGTCCCCGCTCCCCTTCCCGTTCCCGCTCGGTCATCGACGATCAGAACAACTCGAAGCGTTGACCCTCTCGGAGGCTCGCGAGCGAATAGAACGTGCCGCGCCACGAGATCCCGCCGCGCACGTGCATGAGGATGGCTGAGCGAATGAAGAACCCGAGGAGGATCACGGGCCCGAGCGTCGGGACGAGCGCGGGTAAGATCGGGCGGCGGCCGCTGCGCGCGAGCGCTACCTGCACGGCGGCGAAGGTCGCGAGGATGATCGCACCCGCGAGGCGCGTCGACGGACACGCGAGAGCCACCGCGGGGCCGACCTCCAGGTAGACGATGGCCAGGGCGCTGAGCATCAGGCGATGCAGTCGGAGTTGCCCGGCGAGGACGTATCCGTTCTTCTCGAGGCCGCGCATCATCTCGCCTATCGAGGTGTAAAAGTGGAGCGCGAGATCGCCTTGCGGATCAAAGACGCCGCATCGCGCGCCGCTGTGCTTCATCATCTGCCCAAGCGCTTGGTCGTCGAGGATCTCGAGCTTGAGCCACTCGAGGCCGGCAGTCTTGTCGAACGCCGAGCGCCGAACCAGGCCGAAGCCACCGTTGCCGATGGCGACGCGCGAGCGCGGATCGGTGACCTTCCAGATCCGGCTGGCCACGACGAGACCGCGCACCAGGAAGGCGATCAGGACGTCGAGGGCGAAGCCGCTCGACCAGATGCGCGGCATCATCGACACGAAGTCGAGGCGATGTGCTTCCGCGGTCGCGATCACCCG
>JAYVXK010001220.1:0-2937 GCA_043785265.1 Myxococcales bacterium
GCACCGAGATACGCGGCAAGGCGATCCATCAAAAAATCGAGCGCGCCGCAGACGAGCACGACGTCGTGGCCTTCGTCGCGGCAACGCTGCACGAGTCCACGCGCATTCGGAAAGAGCGCGGGCTTGATCACATTGTCGAAGCACTCGTCGGCCAAGAGCAGCAATCGATCTTGCGAGGTGCCTGCGTATGCGGAAAAGAGCAGCTCGTTGAAGGTGCGGCGATCGCGCAACTCGGCGAGCACCATCTGCGGACTGCGAAACACCGCCTTGAAGAGACGCGACGCGCTCTGCAGAGGGGTCTGCTGATTGACGAGATAAAAAAGCGTTGGGTGCACGAGATTCGTGCGCACCAAAGTCCCGTCTACATCGAAGTAACTTGCAGCCACCGCTGCTGTTTCGCCCGGAAAAGACGGCCTGTCAATGCATCCGCGCTTACGCAGTGTTCGCGGAGCGCAGGGCGGCGATTAGCTCACGGTTGAAGTGTTCGGGGTGCTCGCGGTGCATGAAGTGACCGCCGGGCATCGTCACGACTCGGTAGCCGCCGGTGAAGCGCGAACGTGCGCGCTCGTAGACCTTGGTGGCGACGACGTCGTCAGTGCCCGCGAACGCGATCGTGTCGACGCTGATGCGTTTGCGGTGAGAGGAGGGCAAACGCAGTCGGAGAGCGCGGTAGTACCCGAGCGCGGCGGTGAGATTGCCTGGTTCACGAAGAGCCGCTTTTACTGCGTCGGTTTCGCCCGCAGGCACCTTCCACACGGGTGACCACCGCCTCACGAGTTCATCGATGTGCGCGAAATTGTCGCGCGACACGAGGTCTTCGGCGCTCTTGAATTGGAACCTGAAAAAGTGGCGCACCGTCCACAGCAAGCGAGGCGTTGGGATCGCCGACGCCGGGTGCGGGATGCCGATCGTGATCAACTGGCGCACACGCGTTGGGTCCATCGCCGCGGCCGAGTACGTCGCGGCAGCGCCCCAATCGTGACCGACCAGAGTCGCCTGCTTTTCGCCCAGCGCTTCGATCAATGCCAGCAGATCTGCGCCGAGCGTGTTGGAGTCGTAGGCGCCGTCTGCTGGAATCGAACTCGGCGCGTAGCCTCGCGTGAAAATCGCGACGGCTCGATATCCCGCAGCGGCGAGCGCCGGCCGCGTGAGGTCCCAGGTGTGTGCCGTATCGGGAAACCCGTGCACGAGCAGCACGAGCGGTCCCGTCCCTGACTCGAAGTACCCGAAGCGAATGCCGTTGGCCGCGACGAACTGCGGATCGACGTCGTTCATGCGCCGATGCATACCATCGTTTCCACGAGCGCAAGTTCATGGCTTCGATCTCGGTGAGCCACACCTAACCTGCTGCGAGTACGCGCAAGAAGCCTTCGCCGTATTGCTCGATACGACTCGGGCCGAGTCCGAAAATGGACGCAAGATCGGCCATGGTGCGTGGGCGCTTCTGCGCGAGCTCGACCAGCGTGCGATCGTGCGCGACGACATACGCAGGGACGCGCCGTTCAGTGGCCACACTCATGCGATGAGCGCGCAACTTTGCGAGAAGCGGATCGCTCGAAAAATCAGCCGAAACTGGCGATGAGTCTCGACGACGGATGGCTCGCGCACGTGGCACGCGCGAGGGGACCATCATGCGGATGGGCGACGTGCCACGCATCGTATCCCAGCCCGACTTGGTAACGAAAGGGACAGGATGTTCGGTGGGTGTGAGATCGACCCAGCCCGCTGCGATGAAGCCACGCAACAGGGCCATCACCCAATCGGGCGACTCACCCTTGAACAATCCAAAAGTAGAGAGGCGCGTGAACCCGAACTTGCGAATGCGCTCGTCTTCTTTGCCGACGAGCATGCTGACGATGGCAGACAGCCCCGCGCGTTTGTTTGCGCGCGCGACTCCCGAAAGGCCTTTTTGTACGAGGATCGTCGCGTCTTCTGCGCTTGGCGAGTCGTCCACCGATTCGCAAACGTCGCAGTGACCGCAGCCGCCGAGGAGCTCTTGCTCGTCGCCAAAGTAACGCAAGACGAAGTCGTGGCGACAGGTGCGTGCGTCGACGAACGTGAGCAGTTCGCGAAAGAGACGCCACTGACGCGCGACTTCTTCGGCGGGGGCACTGCGATCGTCCGAACCGAGCTCGACCAAGCGCCGCCGCACTGCGATGTCTGCGCTCGAGCACAACAAGAGACCATAGGCCTCGTCGCCATCGCGGCCTGCGCGACCCACCTCTTGGTAATACGCTTCGATCGACGACGGTGGTTGAGCGTGCGCCACGAGACGGACGTCGTCACGGTCGATGCCCATACCGAACGCGTTCGTTGCGACGACGACATCGGTCGCCTTGGCGGCGAATGCGTTGGCGACGCGGGTGCGTTCTTGCCCAGAGAGGCCTGCGTGATAGGCGCTTGCGGTCCACCCGTCGTCACTCAAGTGGCGTGCAATTTCTTCGACACTGCGTCGGGTGGCTGCATAGACAATGGATCCACCGCGAGGCTGTTTTTTGCTGCCAAGCGCGACCAAGAGCGCACCGCCGATATTTTTTTTGGCGTCTTTGGGGCCGTCGACCCAGCGCGCTTCGAGGTGCAAGTTGGGTCGCGCGAAGCCGCGCAAGATGACGTCGTGCTCGGTCTTGTCGAAGCCCAGGCGCGAGACGATTTCTCGACGCACTTCGGGTGTAGCCGTGGCGGTGCATGCGAGCACATGCGCAGGTGCGACCGCTCGCAAAAATGGCCCGATGCTCAAGTAGTCGGGTCGAAAATCGTGGCCCCACTGGGAGATGCAATGCGCCTCGTCGATCGCGATCAACGGTGGCCGCAACTTGCGCAACATCTCGGCGGTGAACGAAGTGCCCAGGCGCTCGGGCGCGAGATAAACGATCTTGTACTCGCCCGCGAGGAGCCTGCGTTCGCGATCGCGACGCACGTCGAGCGGGAGGTTGCTCG
>JAYVXK010001221.1:0-2935 GCA_043785265.1 Myxococcales bacterium
CCAGGACCCGAGCTGCGCGCGAGTTCGGCTTTGAAGCGCTGGTTGTAGCGATCGTCGAGCTTGGAGAGATCGGCGGGGTCTTTGAAGGTGACGCGAATGACTGCGTCGTTGTCCGCAGGTGTGGACACGTGAACTTTGTCTTCGAGCTTGGTGAGCTCATCGCGCGTGACGATGCCGTTGCCCGAGTGGAAGCCATAGACCGTCGCGAGGTCTTGGCGCATCTCGTCGGCGTTGCGATCACGCTTGTCGCGAATGGCCTCTTCGACTTCGACCGTGTAGACGAGCCGCATGCCGCCCTGCAAATCGAGCCCAGGCGCGATGCCGAACGAGATGCGGTCCTTCACGTAGGTCGGGCATTTGAGTTTGCCGCCCGTGAAGGATTCGAGCGTGGGCCAGAGCGCGATGAACGCTGCGCAAAACAGAGCCGAGACGAAGCCGACTTTGAAACGCCAGGCGTTGTCCATGGTCGGCAACAAATAAACAAGACACCACACGACGATGAGCCCCATCACGACCAGACCCCAAAAGTTGTCTGCGCGCTGGAACGCGTATCCACATCCGAGAGACGCAGCGATGAGGATGAGTGTGTTGCGCTTGGAGGCCTGCATCGGTCAGGATTTCGCTGCCGCGGCGGCTTTTTCGGGCTTCGAGGCCTTTTCGGTCTTGTCGGTCTTGTCGGTCTTGTCGCTCTTTTCGCTCTTGTCGCTCTTTTCGCTCTTGTCGCTCTTGTCCTTGTCGCTCTTGTCGGCGGGCTTCTCTTCTTCCTTCTTGACCGGGTCGAGCGGCATCAGCGAGCTCGCGAGCATCTTCACGGTGATGCCGGGACCGATTTTCACTTTTGCGAAGCGATCGTCGATGTCCATCAGTTCGCCGACGAGACCCGATTGCGATGCGATTTGGTCGCCCTTTTTCAGGCTCCCGCGCGCTTCCGCCTCTTTCTTGTTGCGCCGGCTCATCAAAAAGAAGACCGGCAGGATCATCAAAATCGGCAAAAACGAAATCCACGATCCCCCTGGCGAAGCGGGCGGCGCGGCTGGAGGAGCACCTGGGGCTGCCGTGGTTGCGGTGGTGTCGCCTGTGCCGGCCTTGGGACCGGCGGGCTGCAAAACAATGGCATCGAGATACACTTGGAACTCCAAAACTGCGACGGGGCGCACCCGATTCGGTGCGTCGCGCGTCTCGCTTGAAAAAGCCCGGGAGAAATAGTCGCCAGGGGACCTCTCGTCAACTCATGTGGCGACTAGGCATTCCCAGGACGGCCATGCGCGGGCCCCTACCGCACCTGAACACGAGGCGGTAAGGTGAGCCGGATGAAGTTTCGCTCGACCGCCTCCGTGCTCACACTTGCTCTTGCCATGTCGCTCTCGACGCTGGGCCACGCGCAAAACATTTCCGATTCCGATCGCAAGGGCGCGCGCGACCTTTACGAGAGAGGCGCTTCGCTTCAGGTGCAGGGCAAACCCGCCGATGCGCTGGACGCGTTCATGCGTTCATACAACGTGTTCCCTGCGCCAACGACGGCGTTACACATCGCGCAGTGTCAGGCGGCATTGGGTCATCTGGTCGAGGCCGAAGAGGACTACCGCGCGCTCGCGAACGCCCAAATTCCAGCCGGATCCGCGCAGGCGTTCTACACGGCGCAAGAACAAGCCAAAGCCGAGCTCGCGCAAATCAGTCCGCGCTTGCCGACCATTCGCATCACGACGACTCCCGACAAGATCGCCAATCTTCAGCTCAAGATCGACGACCAAATCGTCAATGCGTCTCTGGTTGGCGTTCCACGCGCGGTCAATCCTGGAACGCACAAAGTGGTGGCGATGGCTCCGGGTTATTCGAATGCAGAACAGACCGTCACTGTGCAGGAGAAAGACGCGCGCGACGTGCCGCTCACTTTGGCGCGTGGCGCAGGCCCAACGCCGGTCGGCAACACAACGACCTATCAGCCCACGCGCACAGCCAATCCGCAGCAAACGCAGCCCTATCAAGACCAAACCACCTGGAATGCGCCCTACAGCCAGCCCACACGTCGATCGAATGGCGCCCTGTGGGGAGGCGGCATCGCGCTCGTGATCTTGGGCTCGATCGCGACCCTCGCGGGCGTGGGCATGATCGTGGCGGGAAGCAGTTCGTCGCGTTCATGCGATTTCACGGGTCGATGCACGGTTACGTCATCGGACCCTGGTCTCATCACAGGGGGTGGGGTCACAACGACGCTCGGCCTCGCCGCCATCGTCGGTGGCGCGATCATGGTGGCTGTCGGCGGCAAGCGCATTCCGGTCGCTGCAGATGCCGCGTGGATGCCGATCGTTCGGGTGGGTCCGACCGGCGGCGACTTGACGTGGAAGTTCTAACCGTTCTTCGCGCAGCGAAAGCCTACGTTTGGGCCTGATTCCATCGACGACCCCCAATTGCGACTGGTCGTGCGCGCGGCACTTGGACCCGTGAGCCACCCACCTCCGCGCAACACATGACTCGACCCAGATCGTGGCGTGGCGCCTGAGAGAATTCGATCCGCGTACCAGTCGGCGGTCCACTCTTCGACATTTCCGGAGAGGTCGAGCACACCAAACACACTGGCGCCGTTTGGATAACTGCCGACCTTCGCGGGCTGGGCTCCAGTGCACCGACGTCCGGTTTGATCATTGAGTAGCGTCGCCGCGAACCCGCATGACGAAGCGCCGCCGCCCCACGGGTAACGCGCCGCAGAGGTCCCACGCGCCGCAAACTCCCACTCGGCCTCGCGTGGCAAACGCTTGTTCATCGCGCGGCAAAAGGTGTCTGCCTCGAACCAATGGATGCAGTTGACGGGCAACTCGCCTTCGCCAAGATCATAAGTGCAGAGCGTGCTCGTCCGACGAAGCGCCCCGCACTTGTGTTGATCGACGCACCAGCGATAGGCGCTCACGGTTACCTCCGTCTTGTCGATCAAAAACGC
>JAYVXK010001222.1:0-2932 GCA_043785265.1 Myxococcales bacterium
GCCGTATCGGTGAGAGCCGAGTTTCGGTCGCATCAATCGCGACGCGAACGCGACACTCCCATGGCGAGCCCTCTCCGTCGAGCCGTCCAGACGGGGTCCCGAGCACTTACCAAGAAGGAAACCCTCAGTAGCGACAACGTCATGACCCACTGCGAGCGTCCAGAGCCGGTGAGCGTTGCGGTCGCATGAGTCGCAACTGAAACGACCGAACCTGTGGGGAAGGAACGCAGTCAGAAGCAGTGTTTGCTGGCTTCTTGCCTTCGTTGATATCGCCATCCCTTGGGGGTAGAGTCGGAATGGGGACGCGAGCACCAGGTGGGATCCCCATCACTAGGCCGCAGTTGTGTGCGGGCGGCATGCGCTTACCTTGAACGTCTGCGTGCAGCCGTCTTTCGTCGCATCACGTGTTGTCGGTAGTAGGGAAGCAACTCGGTCGCGTCCAATCGTCCGTCGAGGATGTCCAACAGATGAATGCATTCGCGACGAAGCTGCTCTTCACACCCAGGCGAACAGCAGATGGACTTGGGGTCTTTCCGCAGCGTCCTTTGGCACCCACGAAGGCGACAGCGAAGGGGGCCACCCGTGGAGGTGGTGAGCGCGTAACCAGTGTCGCGCCCGCGCCTGGCTCCCAACGGGTGAAGACGTGGACGGCCTGGTGGACGTGTCTCGATGACTTCGAGGGCCTTTGGCAGGCGAACGAGCGGGTGACCACCACTGGCCACGATCGCGCGAACCTCGTCCCAGATCGAGCGTGCCATGCCGCAAAACTACCTGGGAGGCGCAGCAATGGAAAGCGTGTCGCGCGACACGTGAATGACGACCCACGCGACTTCGCGAAGAACACTTTGCGGAGTTGGAGGTCTTCAGAAACGAGGGAGCGGAGCGGGGCGACCCGGGAGGTGGACCTGACACAGGGGCGGGGAGGCGTTTGGGAGGGTCCAGAAGTGATGAGGTCCCAGACCTCCTGGGAGGCGTTTGGACGCGTCCTCGCGACGTCGGACGGACTCACCCCCCAGACACGGTGTCGAACGCGTCCTGGGGGGTCCCAGGGCGGCGTCAATTGTTACAATCTCACGGTACAAACAGACGATGTTCACACACCGAACGGTCTGAGATCAATGCGGTCATCTGTTACAATTGACTCCTACTACGTAGGAGTGGACGCCGATGATCAAACGCAAGACAAGGCCTGGAGATACGCACAAATCAATTGCACTACTTCGTGCGAGCACCGAGGACCAGCGACTTAGCGCACCCGCGCAACGGGCGGCGATCGAGGCGTGGGCCCAGCGCGAAGGAGTCGAGATCGTAGGGTGGCGAATCGAACAAGGCGTGAGCGGAGCGACGCCGCTCGAACAGAGGACGGAGCTCCTAGCGGCCATTGACGATCTCAGGCTCCAGCGAGCGGGCCGTCTGGTCGTGGCGAAGAGAGATCGACTCGCACGAGACGTCGTGCTCGCCGGTCTCATCGAGCGGCTCGTAGAGAAAGCCGGCGCGCGCGTGTACGCAGCCGATGGGGCGGACATCCAGGGCCCGGAGGGAGTCCTCATGAGGGGGATCGTCGATCTGTTCGCTCAGTTCGAGCGTCTCGTGATCGGAAGTCGGACGCGCGCGGCGTTGCAGGCGAAGAAGGCGAAAGGCGAGCGTGTTGGGACCGTCCCGTTTGGGTTTGCCGTCGACAGCGACGGGACGAAGCTCGTACCCCACGAGAACGAGCAGCAGGTCGTCGCGACGGTGCGGGCGCTACGAGCACAAGGTCTCTCCCTCCGAAAGATCGTCGCCGAGTGCCAGCGGGTGGGACTCGTCTCCCGAAGCGGTCGGGCTCTCGGACTCGCCCAGGTCGAGCGCATCGTTCGGAGAGCGGCGTGAGCGACGGACACGGGATCTTCTGCCTTGAAGGAGAGTGGGGCTTCGCCCGTTCGTGCACGATGGAGCCCGTCCTCGCCCTACTCAATCAGGGAGCGGCCGAGCGTCCGTTGAAGTCCATCCACCGAGTCGTGAGGACGCGTGAGAAGTTCGTCGACTACCTTGGGCAGTGGGCGAGGCGCGGCGCGAACTATCCGATCCTGATCCTCGCCTTCCACGGAGAACCGGGATTGCTCTACGTCGGTGCTCGTCGCAAGACGAACGTGGTGACCCTCGATGACTTGGCGACCATCGTCGGCGACAAGCTCAGCGGTCGTCTCGTTCACCTCAGTGCGTGCAGCGCGCTCGATGTGGAGCATCACCGCATTCGTCGGTTCCTGAAGCGAACAGGAGCGGTGGCAGCGACGGGATTCAGAGAGGACGTTGAGTGGCTCAAATCGTCCGCATTCGAGGTGATGCTTCTCGACATCTTCCTCCAACATCCACTGACACGAGCTGGCGCGCGAAGGATGGCGCGTTCGGTACGGCGCGAGTTGCCAGAGCTGCGAAGAGAGCTCCGGTTTCGTCTCGTGGTCAACGAGTCGTGACCTCGAGCGTAGTTCCCAAGGGTACGGGGTCAACTGAGGGTCGCGCTCAACCCCTTGCCCACGTCACCTCCAAACAGCCAAATTTTTCCACTCGGCCGATAGGCCAAATGAACGTCGCTCTCTGTGCGCGGCCCTCATCTGCGGTTCGGCCGAGTTCCCGGCGCTGAAGATCGCGTTCATCGTGCGCAGTTGAACGGCGCGGCGGGTTTGGTTCTGACCACGCCGTGATAGCGTGGTGGCAGACGATCGGGATCCGCGGCGTCGGGCCTTCCGGCCTGCCGCACGGAACAGACTGTCTTGGCTCAGCGTGATCGAGACGGCGTGATTGAATCGTAACGGAGAAAGCGAAGAAGCAAAGAGGGGAAGTTCGTTCATGCAGCAGCTCCGCGCGCAGCAGCACGGCGAGCGCGGCGGGCCTCGCGAGCGGCGTCAAGTTTGGTGTCACGGTCGTCGAATATGAGATCGGAACGGCCAGCGAG
>JAYVXK010001223.1:0-2931 GCA_043785265.1 Myxococcales bacterium
AGCACGAACCAGACCACTCCGAGGATCACGATGACCCCGCTCGCCACGCGACGCGCGACCATGTACCAACGATAACGCTGCGCCAGCAGGACGAGAGGCAACGCGATGGCCAGCACACCGAGCTGGCCGATTTCGACTCCCAAGTTGAAGCCAAAGAGCGCGCGCGGCAGATCAGCCCGATCGACCGCCAGATCGAGCAGACCGCTCGCGAAGCCAAAGCCGTGAATGAGACCGAAAGGGAAGGTGAGCATCCACCGATGCCGCCAACCTTTCACGAAGAAATTCTCGGCCGCGACATACGCAATCGACAGCGCGATGGCAGGCTCGACGATGCGCGAGCTCGGCACCCAGCCTCCGAGAGATGCAACCCCGAGAGACAACGTGTGACCAATCGTGAACGCTGTGAGCACGCCCAAGAGAGCCCACACACGCTTCTTCATTTCGCGATCTGGCGGCACCAGAAGCAGCGCAAACAAGAACGCGAGGTGATCGTAGCCCGTGAGAATGTGCTGAACGCCGACCTGCACGATCTCGAAAAAAGCGCGCTTTTGTCGCCCGATTTCGATTCGTACATCTGGCTTTGCCAGCAGGGCAAGCGCTTCGCTTTTCTGCGAGCCCCGCGTGACTGTGATCAAGTGCGTGTGACCTGCGGCGAATCGATCGATGAACGCAGAGTCGATGTGCAGACGCGCTGGCGGACTCGGGCACGTCAGATCGAGGCTGATGCGCGAACCGTCGGGAGGTTCGTCCGAGATCGTGGGTGGTCCCAACACGCAAGGCGCTCCGTCGACGTCGACGTGCAACATCTTTGCGATGCCCAGCTCGGGATGATCGCCGAACGCAATCGATAGCTCATCTCGTCGGAAAAAGAGCGACGCGTGAAGGACCTGATCGTCGACGACGTACTCCGCGCGCGACACACCAGTCCCATGTGCAGCAGCGGTGGTCGAGAAGAGCACCACCGAGAGCCCTAAAATTAGGGCGAATACGCGCCACGCTCTCATGTCGTTAAGGGCAGGTCGCCTTTGCGGCATCGAAGCGTGCCTTCACCGGTGGACTCAATACACACTCGATGGTCGCAGCTCGCTTCAGAGAGGCGCAGATTTCGTCATGCGACTCGAGCGCTGTTGCGGCTGTGAGCCACAGATCGAGCGCCTCTTCGGACGGCGCGTTGTCCGCTGCTTTCTTCGCGAGGCTGAGCGCGCGCGGCAAGTCTTTACCGATGCCCATGAAAAAAGCCGCGCCGTGGTCCGCGAACGCTTCGGGGTGTTTGGTGAGGAGCTCCTCGAAACGCCCCCGCGCCTTTTCGGTCGTGGTCTTCGCTTCGTCTTCGCGTCCCGCGCGACGCAACGCATCGGCTTTTGCGGCGAGCGCATCGGGGTCGTCGCACAACGGGTCGAGGGCGCTGAGAATGTCGAGCGCGCGTGTCGGCGTCTCCATCGCCGCGAGATGAATCGCAGCGTGCGCGTACACGGGCAACATCGTGGTCGCTTCGGCGTAAAACTGGCGGGCCCGCGCTTTGTCACCTTGGCGTTGCAGGGCACGGCCGCGTTCGAAGTCCATCCATGCCATCGCGAAGGGCGACACATCGCGGTAACGATCACGCGCCATCGAAAAGAGCCGATCCGACTCGTGGTCGTGTCCGCGACGCTGCTCGATGGCACCATGGGTCGCAAGGTCGAGGGGCAGGGCGTCGTCGGCGGGGTCGCCAAGCTTCACGGCTTGCTCGCACTTTCCGAGGGCCAACACCACGGGCTGACGCGCGCGACCTACTTCGTCGACTGTGGCGCCAAGTGCAGAGGCGCGGTCGATCTCTTTCAACGCGAGAGCGAACTGATGAAACGCCCCAAATACAGAGGCTTTGGCGAGGTGCGCTTTGGGATCGCTTGGCCGGTCCGCCATCCCTTTGGAGGCGATCGCATCGGCTGCGTCGAGGTCTGCGAGACTCCCGACGAACTGCGCACGCATCATGAGCGAGTCTTGGAGCTTGTTGGAGAAGGTCACGTCGCCGAGATGCCTGTTTCCCTGGGTGATGTCGTCGTTCAGGTTCGACAGCGCGATGACCGCGGACGTGGTGCGCGGGGTCACCAGAGACGGCAAAGCCGCGTCGATCGAGATCGACGCGGCCGAGCCTGTAGCAGACGTTGTCGCCGCGGCTTCTTCGTGCTTTTTGCCGCACGAGGCGGCCACAAGCACGAAGAGACCAGCAGCGAGAGCGCTATTTCGCGGGAGCAAGATAGGGGAACGTCTTGCCGCCAGTTTTGGTCGCATCAGCACTGATGCCGTCCGTGACTGGACTCGTCGCGCCCGACACCACTGTGTAGGTTGCGTCGATGACGTCATAGGGCAGCGCGCGACCGCCGCAATCCTTGTTCTTGGCGAGGCCTGTCGCGTCGAGTTCCACGGCCAAGTAGGTCGTGCACACGGCGTTGGCTGTGTTGATGTACAAGCGGTCATCCGCAAGTGCGCCGCCGAGCACATCGTGTTGGCCCGGAGCGACAGTGGCCTTGGCGAGTGCTTGGTTGCTGCACTTACCATCGAGACCGTCGAAGACTGCCAGGTTTTTGCCGATTTCACCCGTGAACGCGAGCTGCCAAGCGGTCGGGTCCGCGGCCGCATTGTATGCGTCCTTGGCCTTGCCGGCTGACGTCGCATCAGGGTTGAAGACGTTGTTGGCCGCCGTATTGGCTGCAGGACGACCAATGCGATCGATCTGCGCGCCGAGTGTTGGCGGCTTGCTGATTCCCGAGTCCGCACCGCTGTCGCCGGGGGGCGAGGTGTCGGGCAAGCTGTTGCTGTCGGGTTTCCCAGAGTCGACGGTGACGGTGTCGTCGCCGCCGCATGCTGCTGCTCCGAGGAGCGCGAGAGAGGCGAATGCAATGATGAAGTTTTTCATGATGTTCGTCCTCCTTCCTTATGGTTTCTTGTGGC
>JAYVXK010001224.1:0-9551 GCA_043785265.1 Myxococcales bacterium
GGCTGATTTCCCCGGTCAACTGCTCTACATCAGCCAACATCGCGCGTACGTGCAGGTTGGCTTCCCGCCCTACGCAGAAGTCTTCGCTTGGGACCCCGCGACCAACAAGCTTGGCACTGCACTAGCAGTCGCCCCAGACACGTTCGCGTTCGATCCAGACCACAACGCGATTGTCGGACCGCTCACTCCGATCTTGTCCGACGGCGGAGTGCCGAGCTCGAGCATGGTCAGCGTCTCGCTGGGCGACGCTGGAGCGGACAGCGGGGTGAAGGTGTTGGCGGCTAAACCGTTTACCGAAAACGGCGGATACTTCGGTAACGCGACTCTCTATTAGCCAACTCGCGAGTGCCAGCGCCACGCGCTCTCGACGATCTCGTCGAGAGCGCGGCTAGGGCGCCAACCCAACTGATTTGCAGCGCGATCCGCTTGTGCGACCAGCACCGGCGGATCGCCTTCGCGACGTGGGCCCCATTCGACGGGCACGCGCAACTTGCCAATCCGTTCGACACTCGCAATCACCTCTTTGACCGAGTGACCCGTGCCGCTCCCTAGGTTGAAAGCGCCGCCTTCGCCGCCACCCTCGAGTCGAACCAACGCAGCCAGGTGCGCTTCTGCGAGGTCGCGCACGTGGACGTAGTCGCGAATGCACGTGCCGTCTGGGGTCTGATAGTCAGTCCCAAACACGGTCAGCGCAGGCCGCTTGCCAAGCGCGGCTTCGATCACGATGGGAATCAGGTGACTCTCGGGATCATGACGTTCGCCCAAACCCTCTTCGGGCCACGCACCGGCCGCGTTGAAATAGCGAAGCGCCGCGTATTTCAGCCCGTAAGCGCGACCGTAGTCTGCGAGCGCCCGCTCGAGCGCGAGTTTGGTTTGACCATACGGATTGATGGGCTCCGTTGAGTGAGCCTCGTCGATGGGAGTGTATTTTGGATCGCCATACACGGCGGCCGTCGAAGACAAGACGAACGATCGCACGCCGGCATCGAGTACGTGCTCGAGCAGTCCGACACCGGCAGAGAGATTGTCGCGATAATAGAGTCTCGGATCACGCACCGACTCGCCGACCTGAATGCGCGACGCAAAATGGAGTACCGCTTCGATGCGTTGCTTGCGCAACAAGTCACGGACCAAGACGTCGCGAACATCCAACTTGGTAAAGTGCACGCCTCGAGGCAAGCAATCGAGGTGACCGGCAGAGAGATCATCGACGACACTGACCTCGTGCCCCGATTGCGCCAGCACCCGAACCATGTGCGATCCGATGTATCCGCAACCACCCGTGACGAGCACACGCATGGGCTCACACTAAATCAGCGCGCGCGATTGTGGAACATGCCGAGTTAGTGAGCGCCGCCGCGAACGCCCTTCGTCTCCTCGAGCGCTAACAAGAAATCGCCCACGAATCGGCCTCGATCTTTGATCGCGTCAGGAGTCGCAATCGCGCGGAGGGTGCGATCGATGGCTCGCCCGTAGATCGCCGACTTCTCTCGGTTCGCGCGCGACAGACGTGCAAGCACACGCAACATCGTGACGTTGTCCTCGAATGGCTTACGTCGCTCTGCAAAAATTCCGACCGCCGCGTCGTCGACGGTGTTGGCAAAAAAGCCCCCGCCTTGCTCGTCTTGCAGATTGCCAAGTATGAAGTCGACAATCTTGATCGCTTGAGCCAATCGCGCGTTCGATTGGGTGGCCTCCCAAATGCCCAGGAGGCCCCACGCAAAGGACGCATTGTCTGCGAGGTGTAGCAATCGCGCGGGAGCGTCGGCGGTGGGCACGTCGTGGGTCACTCCGCCTCTGCCGTCTGCGTGCGTAGCGAGCACACGATCAGCGGCGCGACTCGCCTCATCGAGCGCAGTGCTGTCTTTGGTTGCGTGTGCGAAGGTGCAATAAGCACGCATGGCGAGGCCATTTTCGCGCGCATACTCGTGAGTGTCGACACGCGGAACTCCGAGTGCGAGACGAGCCGCTTCGGGTTTGTCGTAGTACTCGTGCCCGATGAGGAAGGTCTTGCCCTGTTCGTGCGCGTTGAGGTCGGCATCTTGCGTTGCAAAGAAGCCTCCGCTTGGACCCTTCAAGAAGCGAGACACATATCCGCGTAATGCATTGGCGGCCGCCAACCACTTTGGGTCCTTGGTGAGTTCATAGGCCTCTGCATAGTTGTCAATCGCCCCCGCGTTGTAAAACATCAGTTTTTCGAAGTGTGGGTGAACCCAGTCGCCATCGGTCGAGTACTGATAGATGCCGCCCCAGACTGGATCGATGATCGCACGTTGCTTCTCGAGCACGAGCGCCAAGCGATCTTTGGCCGTAGCGTCGCCCCCTCGCGCGCGCGCGATGAGCCAAGCGTTATTGGACGGAATGGCGACTTTTTGCTGCTTTCCCCAGCCGCCTTGCTCTGCATCCCAATAGTCCTCGAGCTCGAACTCGGTGATCCGAGCAATCCACGAGAGCTGTTCTTCTGACATGGGCGTGTCCGCAATCGGCGGAACGCGCACGCGTGCGTCGCCTGCTTTGCCTGCCGAAGAAACGACCTTCTGCAAAATGTCGGAGAAGTCTTCTGGTGTGATGAAGCCTCTGAACTTGCCTAACTCGCGTGCGTCTGGCGAGAAGATGACTGTCGCCGGCCACCCATAATCGGCATATCGTTCTTCGATATCTGGTCGAGCGTCGACATCCACTTTGGCGGCGATGAAATGAGCCTTGAGGATCTCAGCGACCTTCGGATCGTGGTAGGTCACGGCCTCCATCACGTGGCACCAGTGGCACCACTCCGCCGAGCCATCCATCACGACGAACTTTCCCTCGGCTTTTGCGCGCGCGAACGTTTGCGCGTCGAAGGTCGACCAAACGAGCGGATCTTTGGGCGTGGCGTCGTACGTTTGTTCCATGCTCTTCGGCGCAGCAGGAGGAGGTGTGACTGGCGGTGGCGCGTTCGCAGGCACGCACGCGGCGACTGCCGACATCGAGACGAGCGCCCACGAACGGATCATCTGCATCAGCTCTCCTACGCGCACTGTTGGTCCAAGGATCGAGCGCTGTTCGTGTTGCTCCACCATGCGACGTCACCTCGTTTACTCGGTCATATTGCTATTGTCCTGCGCAAAACCACAATCGGTTACGCAAGAGAAAAACTCTGTCACAGAAAGCACTCTCGACGCGACGAGCGAAGATGCGAGCGCGACCGATTCGCCGTCCGCCACTCCCGACTCTGCCGTCGCGCAGATCGATCCTGACGGCAATGACGATCGCGGCGGAGCAGGATCGCTGCCTCCACATGGCCATTTCGAACGTGTAGGGCGATCGTGGGCGAGTCTCTTGCGGATTTGCGATCTGCGACCCTTCAAAGACGCGCTCTATGCCGCGCACGCCACGATGCCGCTCGGCGTCGACGGCGCGACGATTACACGAATGTCGAAGAGCACTCTCGGCGATGGTGGGACCAAAAAACGAGATTGCGATTGCGTTCGATTGGAATCGACCCGGTGAGCCCAAGAACGGTGGCGGCTCAGGACAAGGCTTTTTGCGAATTCGCGCCATCGGAGATCGGTTGCTCGTGCCTGACGCCGATCCTCCCTATTCGGGATTCGGGATTATGGATCATGGAACCGAGGGTTACGTGTTCGTCTCCGATCGCGATGGTCACTTTGCCAAACCCACGGGCGAGCA
Organism: Myxococcales bacterium; assembly: GCA_043785265.1. Taxonomy (GTDB): domain Bacteria; phylum Myxococcota_A; class Polyangia; order Polyangiales; family Polyangiaceae; genus JANYHY01. The sequence continues at coordinate 3,670 of JAYVXK010001224.1, forward strand.
CTTTCATCCACCGGCGTTCCCAACGACCCAAAAAGCGGGGGCTGGCGTGATTCCTCGCGCCTATCACGATCTCGACGTGATCGCGTTTCGCGGCAAGAGTTACGTATCGACAGGAGCTGTGCCTCCCACCGAACATGCGTGGAGTGGTCCGTCGCCTGGTGCCCTGCATGTGGCCAACGACGATCTGTCGCGGTGGACCTATCGCGTCGGCTATCCAGCAGACGCGACGCGCGATGTCTGGCGACTGACCTTCTCGTCGCGAACTAATTGGCAATCTAGAGAAGGTGCTTCCAATCGAGGATATCGGCTTTGCGTTCGGATAATCGATATTCGACCGTGCGATGAACGCCAATCGCGTCTCCACCGACCTCTAATGGCATGGGTCGCGAAAAGGTCATTCGCACGGCGCTGGTGAACCAGTCTCTCATGCCTCGCAGGGGGTGTTCGCCTCGCCAGAGTTTTGGGATGTCACCGATCGCACCGATGGCGGACCGATCATAGATGCGCACGTTCAACATGCCGAGGAAGCGTTCGGCCCATGGAAAAGCTCTAAATCGATAGCCGTACTCTGGGCACGTGGCGACACCGGCCACGCTCGCCAGACCGTCGTAGAGGACCGCGCCGTGCGAGACGCCGTCCATCTTCACGAGCTTGCCATCGCTGGTCATCGTCCATACTTCGTCGCCGAGGTTTTCGATAATCACATTAGGGCGACCGAACAAAATCGTTTTGGGTGCGGTGCGAAAGAGCATGGCGGTCAAGTAGCCATAAACGCTTTTGGCAAAGACACGCGGTGGTCCCTTTGAAGCGGTCAGCTGGTCTTTGTAGTCGTTGAGGATCTGTGCGTCCCAACCCGCGCCGGCAAAGTGCGCCAGCGTGCCGCCCACATCGATGAGTCCGAAGGAGCGCAGCGGCAGCGGCGAGGCGGGATTGCGATGGATGATTTCGAGAGCGCGAGCGAGCTTGGGCGCGCCGACGGAGTTTGCCCACGCGTTGCCGGTGCCCAACGGAATGACGCCAATCGGAGGCAATTTTGCGTCCTTTGGGAGCACGCGCGCCAGGCAGTTCACGAGTCCCATCGCTGTGCCATCACCGCCTGCCGCGATGAAGCAGTCAGGAGGATGCGGCGACTGCACGAGTCCGCGGAGCCACTCGATCGCTTCGGCCTCGCTCTTGGTGCGTCGCACCGCGACCTCCGGAAGGGCGCGTGTGATCTGCGCGGCAATGCGGCGGCCGCCGCGTTTGGCGTTCGCATTGACCAGTATCGCAAAGCGGTTCAACGAAGTCCGCTTTCGATTGTGGCCCGCACGTCGTTCATCAATTGCTGACGCCCCGACTTGCCATTAGCGAGATACTTCGATGTCTCGATCGGTGGAAAAATCGTCACGCGCACATGCGCGCCCGCCACCGAGCGCAGGCCGTTTGCGCTGAGAGCGTCACGCGTGCCCACGAGCGACACCGGCAAGATCGGGAGCGCCGACTCGAAAGCGAGGTAAAAGCCGCCCTTTTTGAACGGTCCAAGCTCGCCAGTGCGGCTGCGCGTCCCCTCGGGAGCGATCCAAACATTCACGCCTTTGGCCAAGGTCTCTTTTGCTACTTTCATGCTGTCGAGTGCGCGTTGACGGTTGCTGCGGTCTACTTCGATGAAGCCCGCCTCGCGCATGGCACGACTGAAAATGGGAACTGCGAACAGTTCTTTTTTTGCCACCATGCGGAGGTTGCCACCGAGCACCGCGAAGAGCACCGGCACGTCATAGAACGACTGGTGGTTGCTCATGATCACGAAGCGCGCGTTTGGGTCGTAGTTGGAGGCGCCGCGCACGTCGAGGTCGATGCGTGCGTTGCTCACGACACGCTTCGACCACCTCGCGAGCCGCTCGTCGCAGGTGTCCTTCTTCACCCTACCAAGAGCCGCATCGAGCACCGTTGGCCACGAGATTGCGAGCGTCTCATAGAGATTGCGCAGCGAGAGCCCGAGCGATTTGGCCATGAACGGGCGGAGTTTAGCGACGTCGCGCGGTCGTGGCGACCCTGAACGCGAGGTTCGGCCCGTAGGTCTTGCGCTTGTGACTTTCGCTGCCTACCATCGGCTCCCTCACAGCTTTCGTGAGGCCTATTTTTCTGCGGTTTCATGCAGTTCCGTACGCACGCAGTCTCATGCGCGTCCGGTGTCGAGGCCGCAGTCTTTTTTTGGAAATGGGTGCAGCAGCGCAGGCCGTTCGAGCTGGGATGTAGTCCAGCTTCGCGCAACGCATCTCACGTTTCGGACACCAGGTGATGGATGAGCGCATCGACGATTCGTAACGCCCTTGGCCTTTTGCAGGACGACCCTGACAACGAACGCGCCTATCAGGAGCTGCGCGAGGCTGTTGGCGGTGGCCAAGCCGTCGATGGCATGACTGGTGAGGAACTCTCACGACTGCTCGAAGCAGCGAGGCAAGCGCACGAGATGCGCCGAGAGTACGAGGCGGTCGCGTCTCTGCTCGAACTCGAAGTCATGCATGCGCAAGGAACGGAGGCAGAGATCAAGCTGCTTTCGGAGTTGGCGCGCGTCGCAGAAGAAGAATTGTTCGACGACGCACGCGCCGCCACGGCGTACCGCCGCATCATCGAGCACAAGCCAGATGCAGAGGACGCGCGCGAAGCGATCGAGAAGGGCGAAGCCAAACGCGAGAAGTGGTCTGATCTCGTCAAACGCTATGTCGATGAAGCAGAGACCGCCTCGGAGCCTGGCTTCAAGAGTTCTCTATTGGTGAGCGGGGCCGAGTTCGCGTACCGCTTTGGACGCACGGCAGTCGGGAGCGAAAAGGGAGCAAAGAAGAAGGTCGCCGCGTTGATGGGCGAGATCACCGCGCGCTTGAACGACGCGTTGCGCCTCGACCCCAAGAACCGTCGCGCCGCAAACTTGCTGGAGCGCATTCACCGCGAAGACAAGCGGTGGGAAGAGCTGGCGAGTGTTCTCGAGACTCTGTCGACCGAGGCCACCGCCAAAGACGAGAAGATCGCAGGATTCATCCGTCTTGCGCGTGTGCTCACCAAGAAAATCGGATCACCCGAGCGAGCCGTCGCCGCTTACGAACGCGTGATCGACTTGTCGCCAGGCCATCCAGAGGCGACGAGCTTCTTGGTCGACTTTTTCACCTCCAAGGAGATGTGGGATCACCTCGTCGCGCTCTATGACGAGCAACTCAGTGCGTCGACGCGCGCGGGTCGTGAGGACCTCGGCACCATCATGCAGATCGCGATGGTGCACTGGCGCATGCGCAACAAGCCTGAGGCCGCGGAGCCTTATTTCGAGCGGGTTCGTAAGTTCGAACCAGCGCATCAGGGGATGATCACCTTCTTCCGCGAGCTGCTCGTCGGACGTGGTGAGACCGAGCGACTCGTGCAGATCCTCACGGACGCGCAACGTGCGATGCCGGACGGATCCGCCCGCGCGCAGGTCGGAGCAGAGATCGCGAAGTATGCCGAAGACGGCGCGAACGCCACCAAAGCGATTGAGCAATGGCGCGCGATTTTGCGGCAGGACGCAAACAACAAAGACGCGCGCGATGCGCTCAAACGGCTCTACCGGCAAACCGCAAACTATCCTGGACTCGCAGACTTGTTGCGCGGTGAGATCGAGCGGATCCCGCAAGAAGACGGCGCGGCGCGACTTCCGGTGTTGCGTGAGATTGCTGCCCTCTATCAAACCAACATCAAGAACGACTCTGCACTCGTGAGCGTGCTTTCTCAGATCATGGCGCTCGACGCGACCGACGCTGGCGCCGCACGCAAGCTTGCGCGCATCTACGAGGCGCTGGGTCGTTTTCGAGATTTGCTCACCACGCAAGCTCGCCTCGCTGAACTCGAGAAGGACACTGCGACGCGCGCGGAGTTGTATCGGCAGATCGCGCGACGATGGCTCGATCAATTCTCCAACGTGCAGAACGCTGTCGAGGCCTACGAGAACTTGATCGCGACTGCGCCCAATGACGAAGAGGCGCGCAGCAAACTCAAAGAACTGTATGGCAAGCGGCGAGCGTACAAGCCGCTGTACGATTTGCTCGAAAAAGAGGCCGAAACACTCGAGGGGCCCGCGCGCCGCGAAAAGTGGATCGAGATGGCCAAGCTCGCAGCCGAGCGGCTCGAGCGCGGTGCGGATGCCGTCCGCCTCTACAAGATGGTGCTCGAAGAAGAGCCGGGCGCAGCGGCAGCTCTCGACGCACTCGAGAAGCAAGCCGAGCGCGACAAAGATTTCGTGACCGTGGCCGAAGTGCTCGAGCGTCGCATTGGCGCCACCACCGACACCAACGGCAAGCTGACTCTGCTCCAAAAATTGGGTGCAATTTACACGGATCGTCTGCACGACCATTCCAGCGCGCTGCGCACCTGGCGTCGTGTGCTCGACCTACAACCAGGACAACCGAAAGCCCTTCGAGTTCTGCGCGACAGTTATCTCGCTACCAGCGATTACGACGGCCTCGCTGCGCTGTATGCCTCAGGCAAAGACTGGGAGGGCCTCGCGGAGGTTCTCTCGTCTGCAGCCGACAAAGCAACCGATGCCGCGGCGAAGATCGAACTGTCGTTCCGAGCGGCGGATGTCTACACCACCAAGATCAATGCGCCAGAGCGCGCGTTCCGTGCTTACGAGCGCGTGCTCGGCGTGAGACCAGACGACAAGCGCGCGGCTGCAGCGCTAGCGCCTCTCTATGAGGCGGACGAGAAATGGCCGCGATTGCCGGCGCTCTATGAAGTGCTTCTCGGTCACGCCGAGACGGATGACGACAAACTCGAGTGGCTCTCGAAGCTCGCGCTCTGCACCGGCAAGAATCTTCAAGATCGCACGGCGTCTTTCCAATATTCGCGTCGCGCCTACGAAGTGGCACCTGCGCGTGATGGTGCGCTCGAGACGTTCGAGCGTGCGGCGATCGACAGCGGTGAGTGGGTCGCGTTCACCCAGACGCTCGAGACACGACTGGAAAACAAAAAGGTCAGCGCCAACGAGAAGCGACTGGTCCAAGCCAAAATGGCTGAGACTTACGCGACGCAGCTCGGACGAATCGACGAAGCGGTGGCCACGTACAAGGCGCTCGTCGAGCAAGATGTGACGGACGAGGTCGCAGTGTCCACACTCGATCGCATTTTGCGATCCGCAGATCGCCACGACGACTTGCGCTGGTTGTTCGAGCAACGAGTCGGGGCCGCAAAGACCGCCCGAAAACTGGAGCTCCTCGAAGAATGGGCGACGCTCGAAGAAGAAGCGCTCGGTGCACCAGCACAAGCCGCGCAGCTGTATCGGCGCATTTTGGAACTCGTTCCACAGCACGGCCGCGCCCTCCGCTCGCTTTCGCGACTGTTGCAGGGCACCGGCGACGCCGAAGAAGCAGCGAGTCTGCTCGAACGTGATCGCGATCAGCGCGAAGGCAAAGAGCGCGCGAGTCGCGAAGTGGAACTCGCAAAGCTCTACGCTGGATCGCTCAAGCGACCCAACGATGCACTCGCGGCTATCAAGAGCGCGTTGGAGTTGTCGCCGCATGATGCTGGCGCGATCGCCGTTCTAGAGGACTTGCTGGCCCGCCCAGAAACTCGGGCAAAAGCGGCGATCCTGCTCGAGCAACATTACGCGGAGACTCGCAATCCGAAGCGCCAAGCCGAGATCATCGAGGTGCTGATCGCGACGACCGCGGCCAAAGAGGATCGCGTCGATCTGTACATGAAGCTCGCGGCCATTCACGAGAGTCTCGGTGCGGCAGACGCAGCGTTCGATGTGCTCGTGCGCGCGACCAACGAGTTCCCGTCGCAGATCTCCGTCTGGGACAAACTCTCACAGCTGGCGACGAGGACGGGACGCACACAAGCGTTGGCCGAGTCGCTCGTGCGCGCTTTGCCGCTGGAGGCGC
>JAYVXK010001225.1:0-2929 GCA_043785265.1 Myxococcales bacterium
CGTGCAGCCGCATCCCCGTCTCCCGTCGCCGTCCCGGTCTCCCGTCGGCGTCCCCGTTCCGCTCCCGTCCCCGCTTTCGTCAGAGTCCTTGAACGCGCAGCGGCACCAGCGAACCCGTGATCCCCGAGTCGCCTTGCCCTAGCTGGGCCAGATTGTTTGCGCCCCAACACCAGACGTGTCCGCCCACGGTGACGGCGCATGTGAAATTGCAAATGCCCCATGTGCAGCTCGAGATGGAGACTGCGGGTTCGGGCAAGCCGTTGACGGCGACCGGAGTGAGTGCCGGGGTTGTCGTTCCGTCACCGAGCTGTCCTTGTGTGTTGTCACCCCAACACACGATGCTTCCGTTCCGGCGGATCGCGCAGGCGCCCTGAAGCGCGCCTTTTACGAGCACAGCGTCCGTGAGCCCGCTCACTTGAGTGGTCTTGGTCGGCGAGGCGGTAGTCGTTCCGTCGCCGAGTTGCCCTTGCGAGTTGTCACCCCACGAGAGAACCGTGCCGTCGGGTTGGAGCGCATAAAATGAAGCACCCCCAGCGCTCATTCGCAGGCCGCCAAGTGGCCCTCCGTCTGAAGTGGTGATCGGCAACGGCAGATAGGTACTCCCGTCGCCGAGGCCGCCGTCCGGCAGCACGTTGAGGTTTGGCCAACACAGAGTTTTGCTCACGCTTCGCACGCAGAGTTGGCTCCCGATTGCCACGTCCGACCCTTGGATGGGACCGTTCACAGGGACTGGGATCGGATAAGGCGTGGTCGTCGAGCCCGAATCGAATGCAACAGCAGGAGCTTGTCCGAAGAATGGAGTGCCCGTGGAGTTATCTCCGTTGTCGCCCCAACACCAGATGTTGCCAGCTTGATCGCGCGCGCAGGCAGTGTATCCAGCCCCGACCACTTGCAGGGCAACATAGGGATAGGCCGCGTCGCTCGTGTTGTCGCTCAACAGCTTGGTAGGCGGCTGCGAGAGCACGTTTGTGCCTCCGCCGCTCTGTTGGTACTCGTTGTCTCCCCAGCAAGCGACGCCATTTGGGCTCAGCCCCGCGCAAGAGAATCGCCAACCCAGTCCAAGTCCAGTCGCAGGAGCGGGAAGATTCAGCACTTCTTGCGGCGTGCCGAAGTTCAGTCCTGGGCCTTTCTGGCCGTTGCCCAACTGTCCCCGCTGATCATTGCCCCAACATGCGACCGTTCCGTCACTCCGACGAGCGCACGTGTGCCTGGTGCCCGACGCGATCTCGACGACTCCCAACGTGCCGTTGCCCAAGAGCGGGATGCCATTGAGCTGACCACACAGGACCGTCCCCGTACCGCTCACCTTGATGTCGAGCGTCCCAGTTTGTGGACCGCTGGTCGTCGGAGAAAAAGTGACCCACGTCTGAAACGATGCATCTGGCAGGAGTGTCTGGTCGCCTTTGGGGGAGGTAAACCAAGGTGGTGATGTTCCAACTGTGAAGCTCGCAGGTCGGTTGCCGGTGTTGGTCACCGAGACTGGAAACCCAGGCGAGTTTCCGTTGTAGGGCTGGTCGCCGGCATCGAGCGGAGAGGGAGTCACGACGAGCGCCGCACCTGCAGCCAGAAGCTGGAGGTCGAGCGTGACGTCCGCGCCGGGAGGTGCATGCAACGTCAGTTTATCGGTGTAGGCGCCGGGATCGGTCGACGCGTCGATCGACAGTGATTTTGGCGTGATCGTGAGCTGCGCGCTTTGACCGGGAAGTATCGCGCCTGAGTTTTTGTCGATGGTAAAAGGGGATTGATCGCCTTTGCCAAGGGAGGCAGTCCATTGGACTGTGGCGATCGACGGGTTGGTGAAGGTCAGAGACTGGGCCGCTCCTGCCGTTCCGCAATTGGCAGAGAACAGCACCGCACCAGCCTCGTTTTGAACCTGGAGCACGCCGCCTCGCGGAGGCAGGTCGTCGATCCCGAGGATGGCATTGCAGGCGAGCAGCGCCCCCACCGCGACACCTGCACTTGCACCCACGACCAAAAGTACGCGACGCATCAGAAGCTCCCCCGCAGCAGTACGCCGTTGGTGGACCCTGCGATGGGGATGACACTCACTTCTTTCGTGGGACCGGAAGTCTTGTGACCCCCAGTCAAAAACAGAATCGCCCCCGTGACCAAGAACGCGCCACCCGCAATGAAGCCGATGGTCGCGATGGTACCGGAGGTCGCCGCGTCTTTGCCCAGCGCGACACCCGCAGGATCACAACCCGTCGCGTCGCAATGACTGGGACCTTTGGCGTCGGCCCACTGAGACTTTGCTTGCACGCCAAACCCAGCGCCGACACCAATTCCCGCCAATCCCACCACCGCGCTGGCGACGCCCACGATCCGTTGACCAGTCCAGAAGTGCTCCGCAGGGTGTGTGGCCTGCTGCTCTCTCGCGCGACGAATCGCTTCTGGATCATCGTCGAGAGTCGGCACTGTGATCGCATCCGACTTCGCCTCAGCGAGATCGATCTGTTTCGACCATGTCTTCTTCAACGGTGCAGAGGCCTCGATCACATGCTTGCCCCCATCGACCGCGAGGGATGCTCCGAACGCAGCAGGGTCTACGACGACACCATCGCGCTTCACTTCCAACCCAGCTTCCGGCTTGGTGATGGTGATGGTGAGCTTCGACAGTCTCGGCGCCAGTAGCGCGGCTTGCTTGGCGGCAAATTCGGCGCGTTCGGTCTGATTGGCTCTCTCGGCGAGCGTGTGAGCCTCGACGAATCGCGCCCAGGCGCTCGCGAGCTGAGAGTTCTTCTCGTAGCAGTCGGCTAGATTGAGCAGCGTGCCCATTCTGTGTTCGAGCGTGTAGCTCGCCAGAAACTTGGGACACGCTTCGCTGTACTTCCCCTCGGCAGCCAGCTTCTTGCCCTCGCCAAACAGCGCCTCGACGGTGGCCGAATTGTCTTGAGCGCGAGAGGCAGAAGTCCCAGTCAACGCAGCCGCG
>JAYVXK010001226.1:0-9543 GCA_043785265.1 Myxococcales bacterium
TCGTTGCGCGTGCATAGGCAGGCGAAAATGGATTGCCGAGCATCGCGATGACCACGATGCTCGTGCTGCCATCGTCGCTCACGCCGTCGAGGTAGAACCACTCGTAGCCGCCCGACGCGATCGCGCGATCGAATCGAGGTCGGACTTCACGCGGGTGGCTGCGAGTTGTCCGCTCAGCGAGGCCATCGGCACTCCAGGTCCCGGATGCACGCTCCCTCCCGCGAGATAGAGCCCTGCGATCTTGGTCGTCGACCCCTCCCTCGAGAAGCTGGAGAACGCGTTGCGCGCCGCTGGTCCGTAGAGAGCCCCGCCCGTCCGTGGAAATCTCGCTTCGAAGTCGGGCGGCGTCGTCCACTCGCTCGCCCGCACTGTCAGGGACAGACCGCAGCGTTCCATGCTCAAAATGGCTGCTTCTTCGCATCGGCGTACCTCTTTCTCCGTCCAGCGCGCAGGCGCATCGCCTGAGGCCGGTGCGTTCACGATCAAAAACAATCGCTCGCTCTGCGAGTCGATGGCCACGTCTGCTCGGTCTTGCGCGCAGAGATAAACGGTCGGTTGCTCGGGCACCCGACGTTCGGCGAAGAGTTGGCGAAACTCCAAGGCGTAGTCGTCCGAGAAAAAAACATTGTGATGCACGAGAGCAAAGCCGTCAGTCTTGGCGACGGCCGCGCAGGTCACCGCCGACAGTGAGCGGTCTTCGAGTGGGGTCGCGCTCGGTGCTTTTCTGGGTTCGCGGAGCATTGCCCCGACGGCAGACACGTCACCGTTGACGACGACTGCGTCGGCAGCAAATGCGCGATCCGCTGCAAATACAGAGCTAACGTGACCATTTCGTACTTCGATGTTTTGCACGTAGGCGTTCGTGATGATCTCCACGCCCAACTCGCGCGCGAGCTTCTCCAGCGCTTTGCCCATCTGCACCATGCCGCCACGCACGCGCCAGACGCCCTGCGCCTCGACATGCGAGATGAGGTTCAAGGTTGCGGGCGCATCGAAGGGAGACGAGCCGCAGTAGGTCGCGTATCGACCAAAGAGTTGCTTCAACTCGGGCGCGCGAAAATATCGGTCGAGTGAGCGCCACATCGTGTGATGCGCGTCGATGCTCGCGAGCGCGCGGAAGCCCAGCGACGCCGCCTGCGAAAGCATGGTCCCGATCGTGGGACGCGGCGATCGCAGAAACGCTGTTTGCACGGTCTCGTAGATGCGTCGCGTGTCTGCGCAAAAACGATCGAACCCCTCAGCATCAGTGGGGCCGAAAGCGTCTGCGATTGCGGTTCGACTGCGAATGGGGTCTGAGAACAGATCGAGTGTGCGGCCCTTCGACCAGGCGTGCCGTGCGAGCACGTCTGCGCGGTCGAGCGTGACGTAGTCGTCGAGTCGACGATTGGCGCGAGCAAAGAGTTCGTCGAAGGCCCATCGCATGGTCAATACCGTCGGCCCCACATCAATGCGCAGGCCTGCGATTTCGCTCGATCGTAGCTTGCCGCCGACTGAAGACGCTCGCTCGAGCAAGGTGACAGCAACCCCGCTCGACGCCAGGTCGATGGCGGCAGAAAGGCCCCCAACGCCACCCCCTACGATCACCACCCTACTTTGTGCCGAAGCAACCATCTTCAATCTCTATACAAGATGTCTTGAGTTTGTCCATAGTAGGACTAAATATAGAATCCATGGCCATGACCTCTCCCGTCTTCGCTCTCGAGTCTACTGATGTCGATTCGGCCTGCATCGAATCGACCCTCGACGCGGTCATCACTCGCGCAACGGGACCAGGCTGTCCGCCGCGTTTGGCCGAGGCGCTCCGCTATGCAGTATTTCCAGGTGGCGCACGGCTCCGACCGCGACTCACCTTGCTGGCAGCCGCGGCGTGCGGTGGGGCGGATGAGAGCGCTGCAGCTGCAGCGGCCGCAGCGATCGAGCTTCTCCACTGTGCGTCTCTGGTGCACGACGACTTGCCAACCTTCGACAACGCAGACACTCGCCGCGGGCGGCCTTGTGTGCACAAGGTTGCAGGCGAAGCGATTGCATTGCTGACCGGTGACGCGCTGATCGTCGCAGCGTTCGAAACACTCGCGCGCTTTGCTCCACCGAAGAAGGTCGCGGCTCTCGTGAGCGAGCTCGCGTTAGGTGCGGGTTCTGTTCGCGGAATCGTGGCTGGACAAGCCTGGGAAAGCGAAGCCGCCGTATTGCTCGAACAATATCACCGCGCGAAGACTGGTTCACTGTTCGCCGCCGCAGGCGCTATGGGAGCGATCGCTGCAGGTGGCGACAAACAGCCGTGGCACCGCTTTGGTGAAGCGATCGGTCTGGCGTATCAAGCGGTCGACGATCTCAACGACGCATTGGGCACCGCCTCGACACTCGGCAAGACCAGCGGACGCGACAGCACGCTCGGGCGACCAAGCATCGTGCGCGCGGAGGGTGTTGCGGGCGCGCGTGCTCGCGCGAAGAGTCTGGTCGAAGAGGCCATGCGCGCTGCGCCGAGCGGAGCTCAGGCTGCGTTGCGCGATTGGGTGGAGCAGCTTGCAGCGCGAGCGATCACGGTGCCCACGTGATCTCGTCGCCAGCTCCTGCATAAGCACCGACAGGCACGAACCGCTCGTGAATCTCCGTGGGGCTGAGATCCAGCGTCACGTAATGAGGGGTGTGATCGATGAAGCTGCGGCTACCAGGATCGATCGCCTTGTTGTTCTCGTGGTGAAACGGTGCGCCGCCGCCACCCGTAACGACGAACTCCACCACCTTGCCCGCAAGGCCTTTGCGCTCGATGCGCTCGTACGCATGCGCGTGTCCCGTGACGACGAGCGAGACGTGATGCTTGTCGAGCACGCCTTCGACCAACTCCTCTTTCACCCAGGGAACGGGACCGTCCTCCGAGGCGGAGCTGAATGGCGGCATGTGCATCGAGACGATCGCATGAAGTCCCTTGTTTTCAGCCTCCTTTAGAGTTGCTTCTAGCCACACGAGTTGCTCGCCCGAAAGCGGATCCGAGTCGCCCAAGAGATCGTCGCCCGTGTCGAGCACGATGAAACGGTACACGCCCGCGTCCACCGCCATGTACAAGTGTTTTGCATCGCGAGGCGTGGTCTCGTCGATCGCAAACAGACGCGCGAGTTCTTCGCGATCGTGGCGATGGTAGGTGTCGTGATTGCCTGGCACAAAAAGCATGGGCACGCGATCGACGAGACGGAGTCCGCGCGTGTCTGCGAGAAAGGCGTTCCACCCGTCGGGATCGCGGGTCATCGCGAAGGGCGCTCCAATCGTTTGATGGAGCAGCGCGGGAAACGGCAGCACCGAGAAAAGAGAGACGGCACCGTAGCCTCGAAAATATTGCGCCCAAAAAGGGATCAGGTAGTCCCAGCCGCCCAAATCGGGCATGTGGCCGATCGGCAAACACCGGAGTGCATCGCCCGTGAAGACCACCAGATCAGGATGCTCTCCGCGGATGGCGTCGATGACCGCGCGATGCTGCTCGCGCCCCCCACGCGTGTCTCCGTAGACGACCACACGGAGCTTGCTCGCAGTCGCCGCGCTCGCCGTCATGGGAACAGTCGCGCGGAAAGTGATCGGATCGAGCAAGTCTGGATTGGTCGCGGGATGAGCCAATGCGCCAGCTCCACATCCGCAAAGAAGGACTGAGCCAACCATCGTGCGAATCGTGCGAAGGAGCATCCGGGCAGGCTAATCGAGGTGTGCATATGTAGGCGCTATTTTTGGGCGATTTTGTTGCGAGACATGCCCAATGCTCGGAGCAACAAAGGTGTCTTCACGTCAGCGCGATTTTTGGCTCTCGTCCTGGGAACTTTTGACGACAGGCAGCTGTCGGCAGGATTGGACGGGCTGAAGTCGTTCATCTTCACGGAAGCAACTCATCGTAGACTCGGTACAATCGGACAGAGGCGAGGCAGATGGAGCTCCGAACGGTGAACGCGGTGTTGCTGATGGGTGTGGGGACTCTCGTCCTTGCCAGCGGCACACAGCATGAGCATCCCGTCCTTTCCGAAGGGCGCGGGCAAATCGTGGGCTCTCTCGAAGCGGACTACGCGTCGCACAAGGACGCGCCAACACTCGCGAAGCTCGCGCAGGGATACGTCGATGCAGAGGCGTCTGGTTATGCGGTCAGTGTGATCGAGTCTTCGCCGCTCGAGCTACAGCACACGCCTCTCGTTCAACACTCGTACGCGCGTGCGTTGCTCGACTCGGGTCGTGCTCAAGACGCACTGGCCGCCGAGCGGCGCACGCTCGACATGTGCGCGGCGTCAGTCGAGTCGAACAACCAGACGCAAGCGTGCGACACATGGCTCATCGCGTCTGCAACACGTCGCGCAGACATCATTCAACAGTTGGTCGATCTGGGAGTCGAAGACGCACAAGCCCATCCTGAGCAGAGCGCGATCGCCTATCAAAATGCCACCCGCGAAGCGCACCTCGTCATCCGATGAGTGTCGCGCGATTGACTGTGTTGACTGGGCTGGGCTTCCTGGCTGCGTGCGCTTCGCACATTCCGCGCGTGGTTCGTCCTGCGGCGACACTCAATCACGAGTCCACGTCGCTGCGCTTTTTTCCACCCCCGCTTGCGCTCGCAGAACCAGAAGACGCGATCGTTCGCATCGTAGGTCCGCAGACCTCGTGTTCGGGCACACTCATCGCGGAAGACCTCGTGCTCACTGCACATCATTGCGTGGTGAAGCTCGGTGCGCACGGCGGGTTCAGCGCAGCCACGGTCGAAGCAAAAGACGTCGTCGTCGAACTTGGTGGCGATTACTTGCCTTGGGGAAACATCGCGACGAGCGCGATCGTCACTCCGCCTTGTGGCGAATCGGGCGGTACGGGTGACGTGGCGATCCTCGTTCTCGCACGCAAGCTCATCGGCATCACGCCTTACACGGTTCGACTCGACTCTCCTCCCCAGGTCGGCGAGACCCTCGATCCGGCGGGCTTTGGCCGATGCGCGACGAGTCCGGATGGCATTCACCGCGAGGTTCGCGAAGGCGGCCCGGTCAATTCGCTCTCTCCCGGTATGATCTCCATGAGCGCCTCGATCTGCCCAGGCGACTCGGGTGGCCCGGTGTTTTCGCGTGGATCACACGAAGTCGTCGGCGTGGTGAGTCTGAGCGCCATGGACGGCGACTCGCACACCAAGAACCCTTCGATGATGGTTCGCGTGGACAGCATGCGTCCTCTCTTCGCGCAAGCGCGCCTCATCGCAGACGGCGCCTCGAAGAACGAGCTACCGCCGCTCTCCTGCCGATAAATCTCAATACGGCTCGCCGAGCCGGTGCGGTATGTAGTGCCTTGCAGGCTCGTTGCCTCGTGAGGTCGACACATGTGCGGGATCGTTGCTTACGTCGGAGACAAACAATGCGCGGCCATGTTGGTCAACGGTCTGCGCAGACTCGAATATCGCGGCTACGACTCGGCAGGTCTTGCGATGCAGACAGGCAAGAGCATCGAGATCGTGCGCGCCGTGGGCAAACTCGTGAATCTCGACGAAGCGCTGAAGAAGACTCCGCTCACGGGCACGACTGGCATCGGTCACACGCGATGGGCCACGCACGGCCGACCCAGTGAAGTGAACGCGCACCCGCACGTCGCAGGCGCGGTTGCAGTCGTGCACAACGGCATCATCGAAAATCATGTCGAGCTTCGCAAACGGCTCGAACGAGACGGCGTGAAGTTCGCGAGCGACACCGACACCGAGATCGTCGCTCATCTCATCGACGAGGCGCTCCGAGCCGCTAAAATCAGCCTCGCGGAGGGCGTGCGTGCTGCGCTGCTCCAAGTGCGCGGTGCATATGCGATCGCAGTCGTGAGCAAAGACTCGCCCGACGAGATCGTCGTCGCCAAGAACGAATCGCCGATCGTACTCGGACTCGCCGATGGTGAGACATGGGCCGCCAGTGACATTCCCGCGATCCTCGAACACACGCGCGACGTGGTGTTCTTGCTCGAAGGAGAGATGGCCGTCCTCACCAAGAGCGGTCCGCGCATCACCACCATCGCAGACGGCAAAGAAGTAACACGCGCCTCCAAGCGCATCGACTGGTCGGTCACTCAAGCAGAGAAGGACGGCTACAAGCACTTCATGCTCAAAGAGATCTTCGAGCAGCCGCGCGCGGTCGAAGACACACTGCGCGGTCGCATCGATCTCGCAATGGGCGATGTCACCGGCGAAGAAATGGGAGTCTCGGCCGAGTTCGCGAAGTCTCTGCGACGGGTGTACTTCGTCGCGTGCGGCACGAGTTCACACGCGGCCATGGCGGGTCGCTACTACATCGAGCAACTCGCGCGCATCGAGTCGACCGTCGAGATCGGGAGCGAGGTTCGTTATCGCGAGCCGGTGTTCGGGCCTGACGATCTCGTTGTTGCCGTCAGTCAAAGTGGAGAGACACTCGACACGCTCGCTGCTGTCAAAGCCGCTAAATCAAGGGGCGCACACGTTCTGGCTCTCGTGAACGTTCAGGGCAGTGCGATCCCTCGAGCGAGCGACGGCGCGCTGTACACGCACGCGGGTCCAGAGATCGGCGTCGCGTCGACCAAGTGTTTCACCACGCAACTCGTCGCACTCTTGATGCTCGCGGTGTATCTCGGCAAGCGACGCGGCACGCTCGCCGACTCGGAAGCCAAGCGCATCACCAACGCGCTCTGGCAAGCCCCGCACGCGATGCGCGAGGTGCTCGAGTCGTCGGCTGCGATTCGCGCGATCGCCAAGAAGCATCACAATGCACGTGACTTTCTCTTTCTCGGCCGAGGCACGGGTTATCCGATCGCTCTCGAGGGCGCGCTCAAACTCAAGGAGATTTCGTACATTCACGCAGAAGGCTTCGCCGCCGGAGAGATGAAGCACGGACCGATCGCGCTCATCGACGAGAACATGCCGGTCGTCGTCTTGTGTCCCAAAGACGTGCACTACGAAAAGACCCTGTCGAACATGCAAGAGGTGCAAGCGCGCGAGGGTCGGCTCATCGCCATCAGCACCAAAGGCGACGAGCACCCGCACAAACTCGCAGAAGACGTGATCGAGATTCCCCACGTAGAGCCTGAGATTTTGCCTATTTTGTCGGTGATCCCTCTGCAACTGCTCGCGTATCACATGGCAGACATCAAGGGGACGGATGTGGATCAGCCGCGGAACCTGGCGAAGACTGTGACGGTCGAGTAGCGCGCCCTTGCCGGACGATGATCGCGATTGCGACGAGCGTAAACGGCAAGATCGCGAGTTCGCCAGCGAGTGGAGTGTGCGCCAGTCGCGTGAGCCATGAGGCCGCCGCGACGCCGATTGAGTCCACCGCAAAGTGCAGGCCGATCGCGTATGCCAACCACCGGCGTTGGTCGACGATGAAACCTTTCATCACGAGAACGCTGCATCCCAGGTGAAACGTGACCGAGAGGACGCGCTCGACCGCGCCAGCCAGTGCGCCAGTCGCGGAGAGGGCGCCGAAGGCTTTCGCCGTTTGATCGTGCGCCGTTTGCGACATGCCAAAGTCGTAATGAGCCGCGCCCATCGCGACATAGAGTCCAAACGTGAGGCCAAGACTCAAACCCACGAGCAGCATCGACTCCAGACCGCCGTGGCCTGCGCCCAGCATCAAACCGACGCGAAACGATCGCTCGCCTTTGATGAGCGTCTTGATCACGACGTAGCGGCCGACCTCTTCGAACAGCGCTGCGGTGAGAGCGCAGAAGGCGAGCCAACCAATTTGCGCGGGCGTGTTGCCGACGATTTTCTTGTTGACCCAAAGAGCGAGCGGAATCTGCCAAGGCAAACGGAGCACGCACTGCGCGAGAAAAAACGTGAGAGCGCCGTACAGCCATGGGCGTACGCCGACCCCTGTTTTGCGGGCGATCAGAACACCGAGAGCGATCGGGCCGAGAGACGCAACCATCGCAGAGACGGCGAGCGCCGCCGCGACCGCCCACGAAAAATTCACGACTTGAGTAGTTTGCTGACGGCTTGCGTGAGTTGATCGACTGCGTGACGTTCGGCTTTGGCTGCTTCGTCGATCTTGGCGATGGCGTTCAGGAGCTGATCGCTCGATCGCGCCTGCGTCTTCTGGTTGATGTTGACCTGCGTGACCATGGCGCTGATCGTCTCGATGGCCGTCGCGATTTGCTTGGAGCCCTTGCTTTGCTCTTGCGAGCTGCGCTCCACGTGTTGCGTGATGAGTCGCATCTTCTCGGCGCTCTTCATGATGAGCTCCGAGCCGCGAGCTTGCTCGGCGGTGGCCGCTGCGATTTGCTGCACGGTCTCGGCGATGCGCCCGATCGCGTCTGTGACCTGTTTGCTGCCTTTGGCTTGTTCAACCGTGGCCCGAGCGATGGCGCGCACCATGTTGGTCGACTTCTGCGAGCTCTCGAGGATCTTCTTGAGCGCGCGCTCGGCCTCGTTGCTGACCTCGACGCCGCGATCGACGTTGTGCGCGCCACGCTCGACCGCGCTGATGGCGTTCTTGCTCTCGGCCTGCACTGTCTTGATCAAGTCGGTGATCTCACGCGTGCTGGCTCCTGCGCGTTCGGCGAGATCTTTGATCTCGTCAGCGACGACCGCGAAGCCCTTGCCCTGCTCACCCGCTTGCGCCGCGATGATGGCGGCGTTGAGCGCGAGCAAGTTCGTTTGCTCTGCGACGTCGTCGATGACGTTGACGATCTGACCGATCGCTTCGATGCGCGAACCAAGATTACTGATGACAGCGACGGCCTCTTGCGAGCTCTCTTTGATGCGATAGATCTCGCTGATCGTCTTCAAAATAGCCTCGGCGCCCTTCTCGGCGTCGAGGGCGACTTCTTCGGACAGGCGCGCGGTCTCGTTGGCGTTCGATTGAACTTGATCGATCGAGACGTCCATCTCGTTCATCGACGAGCTGGTCTCTTCTGCAGTGAGTGACAGCGCGTCGACATTCTTGGCGACCTCTTTAATCGAGTACGCCATCTCTTCGATCGAGCTCACCGTTTCTCGCACGCTGCCTGCGAGCTCGCCGATGTTCTCTGCGACTTCGTCATTGGTCGCGGTCATTTCCAAGATGGACGAACTCGACTCCTCGGCAGACGACGACAGACTCTCTACTCCTTGTGCGACGTCTTTGATTGCGCCCGTCATCTCGCGCACCAGCCGCGTCGTTTCATCAGCAGATTGCGTCTGCGAGTCCACGGTCTTCATCAGATCTTCGGCGAGCTTGTCGAGCGTGCGCGCCGTCTTCATCACGCTCTCGCGTTTGGCGGCGACTTCGTCTTCGTCTTTTTTGCGGCGCTCAGCGAGCGAGTTCAGCTCGTCATAGAGTCGGAGCAGCTCAGGAGTTGCATCGGATGGCGCAGGCGGTCGGTCACCCGCTGCCGCGCGACGAACTGCATCGGCCAGCGGCGCATAATTGGTCGGACCGCCACCACCGAGGAACGCGATCACACCGGCCGCGAGTAGCCCGACGACGATGACGGCGAACATCACCGTCTGGCCCGTGGCATCTTTTACGAGCCATGCGCCCGCGACGGATATTGCCAAGATCGCAAACAGTCCGCGCAGCTGCGTAGGAGAGAGACTCATTTCGA
>JAYVXK010001227.1:0-2924 GCA_043785265.1 Myxococcales bacterium
GCCCAGCCAGTGACCGCGATGACCGGAAGGCTGGGAGCAGAAGCACGCAGTCGCCGCGCGACCTCGAACCCGTCGATGTCAGGCAGCTTGCAGTCCAACAGCACGAGCGCCGGAAGCTGGGCCGCCACCAGTCGGAGCGCGGTCTCTCCATCTGGTGCCTCGACCACCGTGTAGCCCTCTGCCTTCAAGGCCAGCCGCATCATCTTGCGGGTCGCGTCGTTGTCTTCGACGACCAAGATGCTGGCAGTCGTCATGGTGTCCCTGCCGCGCTCAAGTGACGCGCGATCACTCTTGGCAGTGAGTCGATGTCGATCGGCTTGGTGATGTAGCCGTCGCATCCCGACGCGAGCGCCTTCTCTTCATCGCCCTTCATCGCGTAGGCAGTCAGCGCCAGGATGATGATGTGCTTCGTGGCCGCGCCCGCCTTGAGTTGTCGAGTAAGCGCCAAGCCGTCCATGCCCGGAAGCTGGATGTCCATCAAAATGAGGCGCGGCGTGAAGGTCGCGAGTTGTCGCAGGGCGTCTTCGGCGTCGATCGCCGTGCGCACCGTGTAGCCCTCACCCACGAGCAAAATCCGCGCGAGCTTGAGGTTGGTCGCGTTGTCGTCGACGATCAAGAGTTCGTCAGGCGGCATCCGCGTCTCCCGATGGCTTCGCAGTGAGGTAAGGCTGCAGCGCCGCGATGACCTCGTCGATGTCGCCCTCTGCCTTGGGGACGATGCGTTGCGCGGTGAGGAGCAGGTGTTTGCGCTCGACTTCGCTGAGGTCTTTGACCGTCCACACCACGACGGGGACATCGCGCATGTGCGGCATCGCGCGCAGGAGATCGAGCAGATGTGTTCCGTCGATCTTCGGCATGAGCATGTCGAGCACGACGACCGCGGGCCTCGTCTTTTCGAGGGCAGCGAGAGCCGCCAGGGAATCCGAGAAACAAAGCGCCGAGCAGCCGATGGTCTTGAGTGTCACCTCCATGAGGCGAAGCGCTGCGGGATCGTCATCGACGACGAGAACGGTTCGAGCGTCGACTGCCGCGGGCAATGGAGTCACATGGTGGGTCGTCGCGACATCGAGACTGGGCGCGGCCCGTGGCAACACAGCCCAAAACGTACTGCCCCGACCCAGTTCACTCCGCACACCCACGCGCCCCCCCTGAGCCTCGACGATGCGCTTGGTGAGCGCGAGCCCAAGTCCGGTGCCCGCATACTTCTTGGCCATTCCAGCATCCAGTTGCTGGAACTCGACGAACAGACGATGGGTGTCTTCGCGACGGATGCCGATGCCTGTGTCGGTGACCTCGAGGCGAATTCGGTCGTCTGCTTCGGCGAGCACTCGGATGGTGACGAGACCCGCCTCAGGGCTGAATTTGAGGGCGTTCGAGAGATAGTTGTAGAGTACCTGTTTCAATTTCGATGGGTCGAGGATCGCGATTCCGAGCGCCGAATCTACCTCGGTCTCGATGCGAATGTGTCGGGTGGACGCGAGCCCGCGGAGGATGTCTCGCACGTCGCCGATGATCTTGCCCAGATCGACGGGCTCGGGTCGAAACTCGATCTTGCCTGACTCCACCTTCGCGAGATCGAGCACATCGTTGATGAGTTTCAACAGGTGACGCGCGCTGCTGAGGATGTCGCCCAGGTACTCCTTGTGATCGTCCAAGACCGGCCCGACCTTCCCTTTGAACATCAGCTCTGCAAACCCAAGGATGGCATTGAGTGGCGTGCGAAGTTCATGGCTCATGTTGGCCAAGAACTCGCTCTTGACGCGATTGACCTCCTGCATGCGGCGGTTCTCGACATCGTGCAGACGCTGGACGGTCTCTTCTACTTTGCGCTGCTCGGTGAGATCGCGCGTGACCTTGGAGAACCCGACCAGTGTGCCCGCTCCGTCGCGAATGGCGGTGATGAGCGCGCTCGCCCAGAACTGCGAGCCGTCCTTTCGCACGCGCCAGCCTTCGTGCTCGAAGCGCCCAGTCTCTTTGGCGACCTGAAGCTCGTAGGCAGGTCGGCCCAGGGCCTGATCCTCCGCCGGGTAGAAAACAGAGAAGTGCTGTCCCAGGATGTCGCCCGCGGTGTAGCCCTTGAAGGCCTGCGCGCCAGCGTTCCATGTGGCGACTCGCCCGTCTGGGTCGAGCATGAAGATGGCGTAGCCTTTGACGCTCTCGACCAGAAGGCGAAAGCGCTCTTCGGAGATGCGCAGCGCTCGTTCTGTTTCTTTGCGCTGGGAGATGTCGCGAATGAACCCCGTGAAGTTTGGCGCGCCCTCGACGTCGACGCGGGCGATCGCCAATTCGACTGGGAAGCTGGTGCCATCGCGACGCAGTCCGGAGAGCTCCACACGCTTTCCGATGATCCGTTCTTCACCCGTTGCCAGGTAGCTCTCGAACTCCACGCGCTGCGCCATGCGGAACTTGGGCGACACGATCACATCGGCCAGAAGTTTGCCCAGCACCTCCGCGCGTCGATGTCCGAACATCTGCTCTGCGGCTGGTCCAAACTCAGTGATCGTACCTGCACGATCGATCCCGACGACTGCGTCGATCGAGGTCTCCAGAATCTGGTCGAGCAACCCCCCACTCGTCATGATGTTTACAAATCCCCCGAGCGAGAAGGTAGTCCCGATGTCCAATACTCGCCATGTTTGGATCGGATTTCATCCTACGGACCAACTAGGAAGGTCGAGAGGAAGTACAGTGATAACTTTTGCTCGGTGCTCTCCTCAGCCAGAGTTCTCGTGGGGGTATTCAATACCTATGCGAAACGAGTGGCGGTCGCGGGCGTTGTCCTCTCAGCGGGGCGGCGCGTGCACACCGTCAGCCACGATGATGTCCACGCGACGATCGTAGCCAAGCGAGTACTCGGGCAGATTGCCTTTGGCCTCGGAAGCACCGAGAGACTCGACGCTGATTCGACTCTCGGCGAGCCCGCT
>JAYVXK010001228.1:0-2923 GCA_043785265.1 Myxococcales bacterium
CGCACGACAAGCCGAGAATCTAGCCGTTTGATGCCTGGCGAGAGTTCGGCGCCTTGGCTCTGATCGAGCGTGGCAACAGGCGTCGCTGGTTTGAGCGAGCTACCGGGTCTGGCAAGAATCGACAGGTGCGCCACAGAATCTGGTGCAGCAGATCCATCGCAACGCGTGAGCGAGAAACGCTCCTCTTCGATGCCTCGCGTGATCGTGACCGGGTCGCGCAAGCACGGCGGCTTCGGTTTCGCGGCCACTTTCTTGTCGGCTGTTTTCTTTGTTTCCGGTTTTGGATCGGCCACCGCCGCTTGCAGCAGCGCGTGCGGTCGAGCGGGCACATGCACGGGTGTCGTGTGCATGGCGGTCGCTGGTCGTTTGGTCGGCGGCGTTTGCACGCCAGTCGCGTCATGCGTTTTGGGCGCCTCAGCGTGGGCCCCCCAACCAATGAAGAGAGTTGCCAGAGCCAGGGGCAGTGCAGCGAGTCGAGCCATCGGAACCTCCATGCTTGACATACACATGCCTACATACGCCTACGTGGGCCAAACTTTGTGTTCGCTTTTTTTCGTCGGACACGTGCATGGTCACGATCGCCCATGGATCGCGCCACTTTTGAAGCCGCCTACCGAAAGCTCCTCGCCGCGCAGGGTGCTCAAACCATCAATGTTGGCTCGATCGGATGCGAGCGTTGCACAGGAGCGACCGACTGCACATTCTGTGTAGACTGCAAGCAAATCGCCCGATGCCAATATTGCACTTCGTGCGAAGACTGCTCCGACTCGACGCACTGCAAGACCAGTCGCGGTTTGCTCTCGTGTCAGCACTGCATCGACTGCCAGCGTTGCGCGGAGAGCGCATACCTCGTTCGATGCGCGGGATGCAGCGCTTGCACGTATTGCTTTGGCTGCGTGGGTCTCGCGCGCAAAGACTTTCATATCTTGAACGAGCCGTATGATCGCCAAACCTACTTTGCGACCATCGCCAAACTCTCTCGCGAGCTTGGCGTTCGGTAACCCATGAGAGCGGTGCTGCAGCGCGTACGTTGGGCAAAGGTGGAGATCGACGAAGTCGTTGTCGGCGAGATTCAGGGCGGATTGCTCGTGTATCTCGGGATCGGCAAGACCGACACGGACGCCGACCGCAGTTGGCTCGTCGAGAAGATCACCACACTGCGCATCTTTCAAAACGATCTAGGCAAGATGGACAAGAGCGTGCGCGACGTCAGTGGCGCGTTGCTCGTCGTGAGTCAGTTCACGCTCTACGCAGACACGCGCCGTGGGCGACGACCGAGCTTCGACGATGCCATGGCGCCCCACGACGCCAACGAGATGGTCGACGCGTTCTTGCGTGACGCACGCGCGATCTTGCCTGTGCAGACCGGTCGCTTTGGTGCAGACATGAAAGTCACTTCAGAAAACGATGGCCCCGTAACACTCTTGCTCGACTCCAAAGATCGATGACAACAGACGACAAAGACGATCCCATCCTCGAGGCGATGTGGACGAGCGTGCTCGCAGATTGGTCTGACGACAAGAAGCACGCTGCCTTGCTGGACTATGCGCTTCGCAACGAAAAACTGCCTATTTTGGCTGGAAATTACCGCGCGCTCCAAGACGACCCGGACAAAGCGGCGGTGAGCAAGAAGAAGCTCGACGCGATCGTCGTGGCCGCGACGCAAATGCTCATGTCGATGAAGACGCCAAAGCCCACGCGTCATCCTGCCTGGCTCAACGCGACGGCGGGTGTCATCGCACTGATTTTGATCGGGTGGATCGTCTACGCCATGACGAAGCACTGACGGACGTACTTAGTCGGGTTTCTTTTTCGCGCCGCCGAGCATGCCGAACACGAGCAACGTGCCGAGGAAAGCGCCGACCCCGAAAGCAAGGCCTTGATGGATGCGCGTGCTC
Organism: Myxococcales bacterium; assembly: GCA_043785265.1. Taxonomy (GTDB): domain Bacteria; phylum Myxococcota_A; class Polyangia; order Polyangiales; family Polyangiaceae; genus JANYHY01. The sequence continues at coordinate 1,899 of JAYVXK010001228.1, forward strand.
ATCAGTGTGCCAGCTGGCGTACCGTGAAGGTGCAGTCCGATGGCGAGTGAGAGTCCGCCCGCGAAGAGTGCGCTCCCGACGGTGCGCGCGCGGTACACGAGGAGCGCCGGAACCGTCAGCAACAAGCTGACGACCGAAGGAAACACCAAGTCCACGCGATGCTCAAAGAGCGGCAGCGCGCCACGCGTCTCGTGCAGCGCCTTGGCGCCTTCGCCTACCAGATAGCCCGCGCCAAATGCCGCAACAGTAAAGAGCAGCATGTAAGCGAACGATGACGACCCCTGCGCGAAAGTCACGCGCGACTGTTTGGATGACTTGTCAGTCGACTTGCGCAGAGCAGGCTTTTTCTCGGGCTCTGCGGGCTTTTCTGTGACGGCCGACGTCGAGGGTGGTGAACCGTCGACGTTCACTGCGACTGGAGGAGGCGTGCGTGAGGGGACGATCGAATCACGATCTTCGCGAAGTTTGAGCGCGAACCCACGAGCCTTGATCCTGCGCATCAGCACGTCGCGCTCCTCTTGCGGAACGGAAGCGTCTTCGATGATCGGCAACGCAAAGCGAACACACCCGAGCTGCGCCATTTTGAGTGCGAAGTCGTCCGCACCGTCGGAAATGCCGCTCGCTCGCGCGGCGCTGCGAACCCACACGTCTGCTTTCTCTTTGTCGGCCTTGTAGTGAATGCCAAGCTCGTAGAGGTTGGCGAGATACACCCGCGCGTCCACGAACCCGCCGTCTGCCGCCGCACGCAAATGCGTCGCTGCGGATTTCGCGTCTGCGGGGACCACTCCGCCAGTGAACAAGAAGAGAGCGAGTGCGTAGCGCGACTCGGCATCGCCGAGCTTGGCCGCCGCCTCGTAGCAATCGAAGCACGCCTTGAGGTCTTTCGCGACGCCGCGTGTGCCTGATCGATGCGCCTTGGCGATCTCGCGCAAACCAAGCGCATCGCCGCGAGATTCAGCCTCGGCGCGTGAAGGCAGCGGCTCGTCGGACTCCGGGCCTTCGTCTTCTTGCTCTTCTTGGGGCGC
>JAYVXK010001229.1:0-9513 GCA_043785265.1 Myxococcales bacterium
CGTCCGCTCGCGGCGACAACATGGCCGAGGTCTCGACTCGAGCCGGTGCCTACCAAGACAGCGATCGAACGACCATCATCACGGACAACGTCGATGCCAAAGGATCGATCGGGCACGTCGGAGCAGAAGCTCGCTACCTGGTGGATGTGATCTCGAGCGCATCGGTCGACGTCATCACCGCCGCGACTGGTCGCTTTCACGAGATCAGACACGAAGCCGAGGGTGGTCTGTTCTACAAGGACGACGACCGGAAGGTGAGCGGCGCGTACATCTACTCGACCGAGAACGACTGGCGTTCGCACACGGGAGTGGCTTCTTTTCAGCAGGATTTTGCGCATCACAATGGGACGTTCAAGTTGGCAGGCAGCTATGTCTCCAATGCCGTCGGACGATCGGGAGATGCGAACTTCCGCCGTCACCTCGATGTAGCGGGGGGAAGTGCGAGTCTGACTCTGGTCGCATCGCCTCGCGATCTGATCGACGTCTCGTACTCCCTGTCGTACCTCAATGGGTACCAAGCGAGCCCCTATCGGTTCGTTCGCTTCGTCGACCCAGCCGGCGGTCCGCTCGCGCCCAGTGTCCCCGAGACGGATCCCAATACGCGTCTGCGTCACGCAGTCACGTTGCGATACAACCGCGCGGTCTTTCGCGACAGCGCGTTGAAGTCTCACATCCGAGGGTACGTCGACGACTGGGGAGTGACCTCGGTCACGGGCGGCACCGAGTATGTGGTGGGCTTTGGGACGCTCGAGGTCGCAGCGCTCGTCCGAGGTTACGCGCAGAAGGCCGCGGTGTTTTACCAGCCTTCCTATTCAGTCCCGCAAAAGTACATGACCGCCGATCGAGAACTGTCCACTTTTTTCGATGTTTTTGCTGGTTTTCGCGCCACCTATCGACGGGAGTCGATGGGGCGATTGAGCATGTTGTTCATCGAGGCCAAGTTCACGGGGCACTACTTCCGCTTCTTCGACTTCCCCCGTTTGCCGGAGCGCACGGGGTTGCTGGCCGAAGCCGCACTGGGAGTTTCGTTTTGATCCGCCGGGCGCTCGCGGTGGGTTTGGCGATCGCCTCTTGGAGTTGCCAAGGCGAGCTCAATGGTCCAGGCCAGCCTGTCGTCCTCGATCGTGCGTACTTCCGGTGTCGTGTGCAGCCCGTGTTGACCAAGTCGTGTGCGACTCAATCTTGTCACGGCGATGGGCGACGGTACTTCCACGTTTTTGCGCGCAACCGACTGCGCGCTCAAGGCGAAGAAAAAGATCGCGACGCGATGCTCACCGACATCGAGCGCAACGCGAACTTCGAGTCTGCCAAAGGGATGATCGACGCGCGAGATCCTGGTTCGAGCTGGCTATTGATGAAGCCTCTCGAGATGAGCGGAGGTGGGTACTTCCACCGCGGCGCGGAGATCTTCGGCGGCGGCAACGTCTTCGCCACCAAAGACGACGCCGACTACCAGGTGCTCCAAAGCTGGGCATTGGGCGCCACAGATGATCCGTCATGCATCGAGCCAGGGAGCGACAAATGAGAGTCGCGCTTTCGATCGTCGCGCTCGCGATTACACTTCTGATCGCAGGCCGCGCGCAGGCTTTTCATGCAGGCGTCGCGTTCACGGCGCAGCCCGGAACAGGTGGAGGCGGAGGCGTCTTTTACGCGGGCGCTCCAAAAGATCACGCATGGAACTGCCGCTCGTGTCACGAGGCCGCAGAGGGGCGCATCACAGTCTCTCTCGACTCTCCTGATCTCTTCAGCTCGTTCAAGTACTCGCCTGGGAAGACCTACAACTTCAAGGCGGTCATGAACAACGAGTGGAAGGGCATCGGAGCCCAGGCAAACTACAACACGGTGACGATTCAAGTGGTCGACGCCAAGGGTGAGCCCACAGGTCAACTCCAAGCACCCCCGGACGACTTCTATGCGAGCGGCACCGCGACGATCGCTGGCGCAGGACAGAAGCCAAACGAAACCAGTTGGACCTTCCGGTGGACCGCCCCAGCCACAGGCACCGGTCAGGTTCGGTTCTTCGTGGCAGCAGTCGATGGAAACGGAGCTGGGCTTTCGAGTGGGACGTTGACGGACCCTGGTGGAGACGACGTGTTCACCGGTTCGGTGGTCGTCGACGAGAGCGCGCAAGCCGGCACCAAGAGTCGGCCGTCTTATGCCGGAGGTTTTTTGATTGGGTTTGCAGCCGTCTTGCTGCGTATTCGGACGGCACATTCGCGCAAGACGCGGTGTGACCAAAGGAGACAATCATGTTGAAGTGGATCTTGTCTTGTGGGGCACTGATGGGCGTGGTCGTCGTCGCAGCCTGCAGCGACTCGGCAACCAGCCCCAACCCATGTCCGCGCGGTCTCTGCACCAGCACCGACGGAGGTCCCGACCCAGGCAATGACTCTGGCGTGTGCAAACCAGGCTGGGGTTGCACTGCGTGGACCAAGGGCGCCGATGGGAAGTACACGCGCACTTGCTCGGACGCGAACAAGTGCGCCGATGCGACAGGCAAACCTACGGAAGGTCCCGTCGCACTGCCTGACCTCGACATGGACTTCTACAAGTGCAAGGTCGAACCGATCTTCGATCGCGGCTGCGCGATGATGGGTTGTCACGGCACCGAGACCGGTCGACCCTTCAAGCTCTACGCACGCGGTCGACTTCGCGCCGACGAGATGGTCGACCCCGTGTGTTTGCAAAGCGGGCCCCAAAACCTCGCAAAAAATGGGTCGGGCACGACGATGTGCCAAGGCTGGTTCCCTCACACGAAGAACGAGTGGCAGTCGAACTACGACATCTCGCGGTCGTTCATGGTGGGCGTCCAGAACGCCGATGACAGCGAAATTCTTTCTCAGACTCGCGTCGGTGGGAAGGCCCACGCGGGAGTCCACGAGTTCAAGGCGACCGACAAAGACTACCTGACCATCAAGTCGTGGCTGGGCGGAGCGAAGCTGGGCAGCCCTTGCGATCCAACACCGAACTGACCAGGAAGAGGCCAGAGATGAACCGCATTCTATTTTTCGTCACGATTCTCATCAGCTCGATGCTCATGTCGGCCTCTGCGTTCGCATGGGACTCTGCTTCACTCTGGTATGATCCAGCGGAGGGCGCGAAGGCCACTCCGTATGACATCATGCCGGGAGGAGGAGGTGTCCTCGCGACTGGTGGCCAGAGCGACTTCGCCATTACGTGCGCCAACTGTCACATCAAAGGCGCGACCGGATATGGAGCGATCGGACTCACCATCACTCCCGCACTCCCCACGATGTACAAGCCCGGCATGAAGTACGACTTCACCGTGAAGATGACTGGCGAGCACCTGGGCATGGGCATGTGTGATCAATACGTGCTCGGCAACATCAATCAGTTCGCGATGACGTTCGAGGACGCGGCTGGCAAGCCAGTCGGGACACTGTCGACCGACTACGGAACGAGCAGTGCGTGCCCGAAAGCGGCTCCAGACCCGAAGACCTTCAAAGGCTCGACATACCTCTACTCGGACTGCCGCGCAGTGATCTCGACACCCGAACCCAATCGCACCAGCTGGACGTTCTCGTGGACGGCTCCCACAAAGGGATCTGGCGGGATCACGGCGTTTTGGGGAGCCGTCGACGGAGACTGCATGATGGACTCCAAGATGGACGACGTGGTCGTCGGCAACGGTCAGATGGGAGAGGGCTTGGCGTCTTACGTTGCGCCGCGTCCGCACTTGGGCCCAGGGTCGAACCCAGCCTTGGGCAACGGCATGGCGCCATGGTCCTTGGCTTTTGCACCACTCGTGGGAGCAATCATCGCCTGGAGACGCAAGCGGAAGTAGAGTAACGAGCGTGCGCCTCTCCGTTCTGCTCGTCATCCTATGCGGATGCACTGACTCGGGGCTCGATCTCCTTCCGCTCAAAGACGCGGCAAGCGAGACGAGCCTCGACGCAACCCTCGACACTTCTGCCGATGCGGAGTGCATGCAGAACGGATGCGCGTGCGGTCTGACAGCGTGCGATGGAGGTTGCTTCGATCTCGTCAACGACCCCAGCCATTGCGGCAGCTGCACTCAAGGGTGCTCGCACAACTCTTTCTGCCACCAGACGGCGTGCAGTTGTTTGCCTGGGTACTCCGTGTGCGGAACCAGTTGCACAGACCTGACTTCCGATCCGAACCACTGCGGCAACTGCAACGCTGCCGCGTGCACTCCTGGTGGCAAGTGCGACAACAGCACGTGCGGCACGGGGGCGTGCACCGGAGGCAAGACTGCGTGCGACGCGGGCGGCACGACCGCGTGCGTGGACCTGACGACCAGTGTTCCGTACTGCGGAGCATGTGGCGTCGTTTGCGCACCCAATGAGGTTTGCGCCGGAGCGTCGTGCGTGAAGTACGCCCCCGCCACTCCGTGCACGCACTGTCCCTGCGACAAGCAGTGCAAGGCGACCGTGGGCACCACAACGTGTTGTCCAGGCATCGGCGGGGGAGCTACACCGATCTGCGTGGCGTCCACCGTGTGCCCCTGAGCGAGACGCGCCTCCGCACCGCGCTCTCCCCCGCTATGCTGGCATCTAACCTCCGACTTCCGATGCGCGTCTCGTTCTACTCTCGGTTCTGTCGACGGGCTGCGCGTCGAACCTCATCGTGAACGGCCCACCAGCGCAGCCTTATGATGCAGTGGTCGTGCTGGGTTGTCCGAGCGAAGAGGATGGGCGGAGCGGAGCCGCGAGCCGAACTAAGAAAGTCGGACTGGACTAGTGGACTTCCGTCATCGGCCAGTGAACCACTACGGAATCCAGCAAGAACCCGCACGAACGCACCCGTTCCCGTCCGCCGCACCCGTCCCCGTCTCCGCTCCTGCTCCTGTCCCAGGCGCGTCACGTGACACTCTGTGACAATGCTCCCCGGTTGGCGTGTTGACCGCTAACATGATTGGAATGCAGGCCGCTTCGCTCGAGCCCGGCGCGATGATCGCGGGCAAGTACAAAGTGCATCGCGTGCTTGCCGAGGGCGGCATGGGCGTGATCGTCGAAGCCGAGAATGTTGCGCTGGGTCAACGCGTCGCCGTGAAGTTCTTGCTTCCCGAGATGGAGAGTCGACCGGAAGTCATCGAGCGGTTCCTGAGAGAAGCGCGCGCGGCTGCGCGACTGCGCTCGGATCACGTGGTGCGTGTGTTCGACATTGGAACTGATGAGCGCGGCTTGCCCTTCATCGTGATGGAGCTTCTGAACGGCGTGGACATCGAGCACGAGATCGAAGCGCGCGGTCCGCTGCCGGTCGCGGAGGCGGTCGGGTTTGTCGTGCAGGCGCTCGACGCGATTGTCGAGGCGCATTCCGCAGGGATCGTGCATCGCGATCTCAAACCGGCGAATCTGTTTCTCTCCGGAAAACCGGGCGGACCGCGGCGGGTGCGTGTGCTGGACTTCGGCATCTCGAAGGTCGCCACCGACGAGCTCGTCAATGCTTCGCTCACTTCCAGTCAGTCGATGCTTGGTTCGCCGGCGTACATGTCGCCCGAGCAAGTGCGCAGCACCAAGGGCGTGGACGCGCGGACGGACGTGTGGGCTCTGGGGGTCATTCTCTACGAGATGCTGACTGGGGCGTCCGCGTTTGGTGGCGACTCGCTCGGAGATGTGTTCGCCAAGATTCGAGAAGAGGATGTCGCTCCTCTGCGGAGCCGTCGTCCTGACGTCCCCGAGGAGCTCGCCGCTGTCGTGCATCACTGCCTCGTGCGCGATCGCGACAGGCGCATGCCCGACGCCGCCACCTTGCGCGATCAGCTGCTACCGTTCGGAGGCCGGCCGCTCGAAGCCGACCCGAGCGCGCCGAGACTTCCCCGCGCCAGTCAAGACTTCCCCACCGTTAGCAGCCCCAATGCGATCACGGCGCCGCGCTCGGAACGAGAACAGGTGGAGCATGCGTCGACACTCGCAGCTACGTCACCGCGAATATCCGTTCCGCATCTTGCGAGCCCAGCTAAACGTGGGTGGATGATCGCTGTCGCCGCGGTTGTCTTGGTAGTGACCTTGGGCGTCGGCACCTTCATGCACAACACGAGCACCAACCCGGTCTCGACGTCGGTGGTTGCAGCCACAGGCGCTCCGACCATCACACCAACCGCAGGCGAGCAGAGACTTGCGCCATCAACCAGCCCTTTGCTTCCACCGATTGTCGCGCCGAGCAGCGCCGCATCCAGCGCGCCGAGTGTGCACAAGTCGACGACGCCTCCTCTCGCATCTGCACACGCTTCTTCATCCGCAACCACCACGCCGCCCACGACTACGGCGACCGTCAAACAGAAGGACGACCTGGGATTATGATGCCTCTACGCCCGCTCTTGCCCAGTGTCGCGATCGCGTTGTTGCTCGGAGTCGCCTCGCCCGCACGCGCTGACGTCCCTGACGCGGCAACGACCCAGACTGCCGTTCGACTGAGCGATGAAGCCTCGACGCTGTTCCAAGCTGGGAAGTTCGCCGACGCGCTCAATCTGTACGAGCGTGCGTTTGCGCTCGTTCGCAGACCCACCCTGGGCGTGCGCATCGCGCGATGCCTCGAGAGACTGGGGCGACTCAACGAGGCGTCCGAGCGCTACCTCACAGTTTCGCGCATGGCGCTTCCGCCAGACCTCGATCCAGACAAGCTCGCCAAACAACGCGAGGCCACCATCCAGGCCGACGCAGAGCGCAACGCGTTGATGCCGCGCATCCCCGGGGTCATCATTCAACTGAAGGGACCTGCCACTGCCACGGTCACGATCGACGACGTGGTGATTCCGCAAGCTCTGTTTGGAATGAAGCGGGCAGCAGACCCAGGCTTGCATCACATCGTCGCAAAGAACGGCGACGAGGTGGTCACGCGCGACGTGACCCTGAAGGAAGGCGAAGTTCAGACGACGTCGATCGAGCTGCGTGAACCTCCACCGGCACTGATCACGCAGAACGGTACTGCACCAACGACCGCGGACACATCGCACACATCGCCCATGCGAACGATCGGCTTCGTAGGAATTGGTGTGGGCGCAGCAGGGCTCGCGCTCGGCGTCGTTTCTGGTTTGCTGGCGCTGTCGGGTCAGAGCGATCTGCAAGGAAAATGCGGCGATTCGCTCGCGTGCAGCAACGTCTATGCGAGCAACGTGAGCGCGTACAACACCGAGCGCATCCTCACCTCTGTCGGATTGATCGCAGGTGGTGTGCTCGCGGCCACGGGCGTCGTGCTCGTGTTCACTGCTCCCAAAAGCGGCGCGCGCGTGACTGGGGTCGTGGGTGCGAACAGCGTGAGTGTCGGCGGAACGTTCTGACGCCCAGCCAATCGAGACTCACTGATCTGTGACGTGGACAATGACGGAATGGATCTGCGGCGTGCCGAAGAACTCCGTCCACGCCAAGCCGACTTCGTCCTTGCTCTTGCCAGCAACACGATCGAAACCGGTGAGGCTCTGGATCGTGTTGCCGCTTTGACTGACGATGTTCGTCCAAGCGCTCCAACCCCTCTGCGGATCGAAGCTCGCACCCTGGATTGACGTGCCAGTCTGGGTGGAGGCGAAGGCGTGCACGCGATTGGGGCCGCAAGCGAGCACGAGCCCAGTCACGGCCTGGAGAGCCTGAGGCGCGCTCGCGGGTGTGAGAGTCCCCGTGTTGTCGACCGTGCTCAACACGAACCCGTTGTTGTCGGTCCAGTCGAGAACGCGACCGACCGCGCCTTGAGCACACGAGGCGAACGTGCGCGCGACTCCAGCTCCCGCGGTGGCCACTACCGTCCCAGTCTTCCATGTGGCCCCGTTCTGTGGCGCAATGAACAGGGTGGTGCCCGTGTTTCCCTTGCCCAGCCAAAACTGAAAACTGCCCTGCGTGAGCGCCATCGTCGATCGGTTGTCGATCTGGTTCAGGCCCGCCGAATTGAGGTTGTATGCAGCGCCACTGCCGAACGTGAACGCCCCGCCAGTCTCGGTGTTGGGAGACACGATGGCGGCCGAGAACGTATTGGTCGGCGCGGTGCTGTCACCGAAGTCGGCGACCGTGCCGCTGGTCGTGATGATGGTCGTGGGACCGGTGGAAATCCCGAGAGGCTTGGCGCTACTCGCCGTGGCTGTGGTTGGTGAGGCGCAGTTCAGCGTCGCCCCCGAGACGGTGCATCGCGTGTGGGCCAGTGGGAATGGCGAACTCTCGTAATTACTCAACCCGATGTGCAGGACGTCAGTCGAACCATAGGTGCGTGTGTCGACACCAAAGACCCGCCCATTGACGGGAAGACTGTTGTTCGTGTTGTCCCCCCAGTTAAATTGAAACGCGGCGCCGCGGTAGGTCCATACGGCGGCCTGATTCCCTGGATCTGGCGCGTCGAAATAGCTGAGCGCACCTTGTCCGCCATTCCCCGGCTGGACTGTGAGCATCCACCAATAGCCATTGGCGTAAATCAGGTGGCGTTGCCCAGCGGTTCCGGTCGCACGGTCTGGTACCTGAGAGTCGCCTGTGATGAGACTGGATGTCGCAGCGCTCGGAGGAGGAGGAGGACCCGCGTCCGAAGTGGAAGTCACGTCCGCGCCGCCCGAGTCCGGTTGCGGTCCGACATCACCGACATCACCGCCATCACCTGGGGCAAAGACATCCGCGCCGCCCTCTTGAGTGACCGGTTTGTCGACGATGGTCGCCTCTGGCAAAAAGCACGAGGCCATCGCGACAGCACCGCCCAGCCCACCCATCATGATCGCGCGACGCATCCCATCATCGTCGCCCAACGCCAAAAGGATGTCGAGAGCAGGTCACGCCATGTCACGTGACAGCCTGTGACACTCCCGGAAGTGCGGCGGGAACGGGAACGCGTGCGGGGACGGGGACGGGAACGGGACGGGAACGGGAACGGGGACGGGGACGGGGGACGGGGATCCCGCTATTGGACTTCCGTCATCGACCTCGGGTGGATCTCCAAGTACTTCGTCGTCGCTGCATCCGCTCCACTAGGCACTGCGATCGCGAAGACTCCCGCCACACTCTTGAAGGTCGTCTTCTGGCCCTGGACCAAACCAACGAACGCACCATTCGGCAGAAAATAAGGGCTCAAACTCACGAACGGTGTCGCCCCGCCATCCCAGTACACACTGCCAATGCCGAACGTCTGCGTGGGTGCTTTGGGAGTGCCGCGGACCGCATCCACCTGAACGAAGAGAGGGCCCAGTGTGTCTTCGGCAGCGGAGAGTGTGAGGTCGTTGAGGGTTGCGAGCACGGGTGTTGCGGCGCCCGACCCAGTCTTGTGTGCGCACCCGGGCATGAGCTGGTCGACCTGGAGGAGCAACTCGTGGTTGCCTCCCATGGTGTAGCGATAGGCCCAGCCCATGGCGTCGACTTGATCACCGACCGCCACTCCGGTGAAGTACATGGCCGTCGCCGCGGATACGAACATCTTCACCGCGTGGTGCGCGCCCTGTTGCAGTGATCCGTAGCTGAGATCCTGCTGCACGTAGATGTCGCACGCGACTCCCGCTTTGCACGCGCTCTTGGTGATGCCCGTGATGTAGACGCCGCTCAACCAGACCTGCGTGGGGTAGGTCGGGTC
>JAYVXK010001230.1:0-2915 GCA_043785265.1 Myxococcales bacterium
AAACTCAAGCTCAACGAGCCCATGCTCCCGAGCTTCGTCGTGCCCGAGGGCTTCGACACCGAAGGATATTTTCGTCACGTGTCGCGCGAGGGACTCGAAACGCGCTTTCGAGAACTCGAGGCTTCGGGCAAGGGCGTCGATCACATCGCGTATCGCGCGCGACTCGAGATGGAGCTCGATGTCATCTCCAAGATGAAGTTCCCAGGATACTTTTTGATCGTCTGGGATTTCATTCGGTACGCAAAAGAAAACAAGATTCCGGTCGGGCCCGGTCGCGGCTCGGGAGCCGGATCTCTCGTGGCGTACTCGCTGCGCATCACTGATCTCGATCCGATCCCCTACAAGCTGCTCTTCGAGCGTTTTCTCAACCCAGAGCGCGTCTCGATGCCGGACTTCGACATCGACTTTTGCATGGACAAGCGCGATCGCGTGATCGCGTATGTGCAGAAAAAATACGGAGAAGAGAGCGTCGGTCAGATCGCGACGTTCGCCGAACTCAAGGCCAAGAGCGTCATCAAAGACGTGGCGCGAGGGCTCGGCATTACGCCCGTCGATGCGCAGGCGATCGCGAACTTGATCCCGCGCAAGACGCCCGCCGAGACGTACACGATCGCCGAGAGTCTCGAGATCGAGCCGAAGTTGAAGGCTCGCTACGACACCGAACCCGTCATTCGAGAGTTGCTCACGCAGGCGAGCAAACTCGAAGGTCTCACCCGTCATGCTGGCAAGCACGCGGCGGGCATCGTCATCAGCGAAGGACCGCTCTGGGATCACGTCCCGGTCTTTCGTGACGAGAAGACGGGCGCGTACGTCACTCAATATTACAAGGACGACGTGGAGGCGGCGGGCCTCGTCAAATTCGATTTTCTCGGACTCAAGACGCTCACGGTTTTGGACATCGCGTGCACACTCATCAACGCGCGACCCGACGTCATTCACAAGGGCGGATTCGATCTCATCGCGATCCCGCTCGACGACAAGCTCACCTACACGTTGCTCGGATCCGGCGAAACGAAGGGCGTTTTTCAGATCGAGTCGAGCGGCATGCAGCAGCTCTTCAAAGATTTGCGCGCAGACAATTTCGAAGACATCGTCGCCGCGGTCGCGCTCTATCGCCCTGGTCCGATGGGCGCGGGGATGCACAACGACTTCGTCAAACGCAAGCACGGCACGCAACAGATCACGAGCATGCACCCGCTCATCGACGAGCTGCTCGCGCCCACCTATGGAGTCATCGTCTACCAAGAGCAGGTCATGGAGATCGCGCAAAAGCTCGCGGGCTACACGCTCGGCGGCGCAGATCTTCTCCGGCGCGCGATGGGAAAAAAGAAGCCCGAAGAGATGGCCAAGCAGAAGAGCACCTTCGTGCAAGGCGCGCTCGCCAACGGGGTGACCGAGGCCGACGCCGATCGCATTTTCGGTTTGCTCGAGTACTTCGCCGGCTACGGTTTCAACAAGAGCCACTCGGCCGCGTATGCGCTGATCACCTATCAAACAGCCTACTTGAAGGCTCACTACCCGGTCGAATTGCTCTGCGGCATTTTGACGAGTGACAAAGATCGCATCGAAAAAGTCGTGCGCACGATCGCTGATGCACGCTCGATGAACATGACCGTGCTGCCTCCGGACATCAACGAGAGCGCGACCGATTTCAAAGTCGTTTATACGAATCCCACAGGCGACAAGAAGATCGGCAAAAAGGACATTCGAGACGCGCTGGGTCCGCAGGTTCGATTTGGACTTGGTGCGGTTCGTGGAGTCGGCGGCGCGGCGCTCGAGACGTTGTTCGAAGCGCGCGAGGCAGGCGGTCCTTTTGCCGACTTGTTCGACTTTGCGTCACGCGTCGACGCGAAGAAGATCAACAAGGCCGTCCTCGAAGCGCTCGTGCAATGCGGTGGCTTCGACATTACCCTCGAAAAACAGGGTGTTTCGCGCGCACAGGCATTTGCAGCGATCGACGTGGCGCTCGAACGTTCGAGAGCCGCGAGTCGTGATCGTGAACGAGGTCAGACGAATTTGTTTGGCCTCTTCGACGCGGCAGCCACAGCTCAGGGTCAGAAGAGCAGCTCCGAAGCGGCGGGCGCTTACCCCGAGTGTCCGCCTTGGGATCAAAAAGAGATGCTCGTGCGCGAACGCCAGTCGCTTGGTTTCTACGTGTCGGGGCATCCACTCGAACGCTACTTGCGCGGCGGTGGTGCGCTCGCGCGCCTCGAAGCAGTGCCCGTCGCGTCTTGCGCAGAGCAATCCGATTGGACCGTGGTCAAACTCGCGGGAATGGTCGAAGGCTATCGCGAAAAGATTTTCAAAGATGGAGGCGGGAAAATAGCCTTTTTCGAGCTCGAAGATCTCACCGGTCGCGTGAACGTGAAGGTCAGAGGCAGTGCGATCGACACGTATGCGCATGTGTTGTCGAGCAGCGAACCCGTACTCGTCACCGGTAAGGTCAGCTTCCCGCGACGAGACGAAGATGCCCCGGAAGAAGACCCAGACGTGGTGCGCGAGCCAACCATTCTGCTGAACGACGCGGTGCTGCTTCGCGATGCTGTGGCGCGAGACACGCAGAGACTCATCGTGCGCCTCGGGACGGCTCGCGTGCGCGAGGAGCATCTGCGAAAAATGAGAGATGTGATGATCGCGTCGAAAGGCAGTTGCCCAGTCGTCCTGCACCTCTCACTCGAAACGGGCGCCGAAGCTGTGCTGGCGCTCGGCAAAGAGTATCGGGTCGAAATCACCGACACGCTGCTTTCGGGCCTCGAACGCATATTTGGCGCGCAAGTCACCGAACTTCGATAGCGCTCGTCTTGACGGCTGTTCACGGGCCATGAGAGTCTTTCATCCTGGGCTTTTTCGCGCCCAGCATGTGAGAGGCAATGCAAGAAGCGGCGGCTTGTCTACGTTGCGGTGGTGCTCACGAG
>JAYVXK010001231.1:0-2915 GCA_043785265.1 Myxococcales bacterium
GGCGTGTGCAATGCGATGGAGTGTTTGTTGGTGGACGAATCAGACGCCGCGCGCCTCTTGCCCGCGCTCGCCAGCGCCCTCTCGAACGCAGGGCACGAATTGCGCGGATGCCCTAAAACCAAGGCGATCGTGAGCAGCGTGCGCGAAGCTCTCGACGACGACTTTGGCCATGAGTTCTTGGACAAGATCGTCGCGGTGCGTGTGGTCGGGGGCATCGATGGCGCGCTCGAACACATTGCGCGGTACGGATCGTCTCACACCGAGTGCATCGTCACCCACGACAGCGCGCGCGCTGCCAGGTTTCGACGCGAAGTCGACGCAGCGTGTGTCGTGGTCAATGCATCGACTCGCTTCCATGACGGCGGCGAACTTGGTCTCGGTGCAGAGATCGGCATCGCCACGAGCCGCCTCCATTGGCGCGGTCCGATGGGCCTCGAAGCGCTCACGACGATGAAGTGGACCATCGAAGGCGACGGACAGACGCGCTGACGGGCCTTGCACCGGAAACTGGCAGACGACGAAAACCCGCTAGGGTCTCAGCAAAGCGGACTAGTCTGCGACCATCAATCGCTGACGGGAGAACGGGTTTGGCTGGCGCAAAGAAAACGGGCGGAAAAGCAGTAGGCGCGCGCAAACCGCGCATCGCTACATCACATCAATCGCATCCCTCGGCCAATCAGGTCGCAGCGAGCGGCCGGCGTCCCGTGCGAAAAGCGAACAAGGCGCAACCCACCAAGCCGCCTCAGCGTCCGAAGGTGTCTCACAGCGCTCCGTTCGAAGCCGCTGCCGCGCGCACCGGGCCTCGCACCCGCAAAGTAAAACCACTCGTCAACGACGCCTCGCCGAGCATGGCGAGCGACGACGCACGCTCTCTCGCGATTTTGGTCGCGGTCGCTGCGATCGAGAAGAAGGCGATCGGCATCGAGTTGCTCGATGTCGCTGGCAAGATTGATTACGCCGATTTTCTGGTCGTGATGACTGGGCGCAGCGATCGTCATGTCCAAGCTCTCGCACAAGGCATCGAGGAAGAGCTGCGCAAAAAAGGCAAACGCCCGCTGTCGATCGAAGGCGTCCCGAGCGCTCGCTGGGTGCTCATGGATCTGGGCGATGTCGTGGTTCACGTCTTCCAAGAAGACGCGCGCGGCATCTACGACATCGAAGGTCTCTGGATGGACGCCAAGCGCGTGCCGCTCCCAGAACATCAGCAGGACTAGCGGCGCCGGACCATCATTTTCATCCCAAATTTGGGCCTCAATGTGATCAGCGGCTCTGCGACCACAGGGTGTCCTGCAACGAGATCCAACCGATAGCGCTTCGCGATGGTGGCGAGCAAGACGACCGCTTCTTGGAGCGCAAAGCCGTTGCCGATGCAAATGCGCGGACCGCCGCCGAATGGATAATAAGCAAAGCGACGGCGCGTGGCTTCGTGCTCGGGCAAGAAACGATCGGGATCAAATCCGCATGGATTGTCCCAAAAATCAGGGTGACGATGCGTCACGTAGGGAGCGACGAAGACGAGTCCACCCTTGGGCAGACGATAGCCATCGATGACGTCATCTTGCTCCGTCATGCGGCCGATGATCCACGCTGGCGGATACAATCGCAGCGTCTCCTTCATCACTCGCTGCGTGTACATGAGCTTGCTCATGTCCTCGAGACGGAAGCTGCGTTCGCCGAGCACGTCTCTCAGCTCGGCAAAAAGATGCCGATCGGACTCCGGTGAGAGCGAAAGACAGTAGAACGCCCATGTCATCGCGTTCGCCGTCGTCTCGTGGCCCGCCAGAAAAATGGTCATCACCTCGTCGCGCAACTGCTCGTCGCTCATCCCTTCGCCGGTGTCTTCGTCTTTGGCGCTCATGAGCAGATCCAACAGATCATGACGCGCCACCTGCTGCGAACGACGCTCGGCGATCCCGCGATTGACGATGGTATCGAGCGAACGCATCACCTGCTTGAACTTGCGATTGCGACGCGTGGGGACGCGCAGCGGGAGATCGACGATGGCGCCGATGCGGTCGTTGACGTCTTGGATCACGTGAGTGACCGCGCTGCCGATCGCGTCGCTGTCGGAGGACACATCGGTGCCGAGCAGCGTCTCGGAGACGATGCGCAACGTGACCTTCATCATCTCGTGAGCGACGTCGATCGGCTTGTTTTCAGCCGCCGCACGGTCGAACGTCTCGTAGAGGCCTTCTGCGGCGCGCGTCATGGTCTGCGCGAACGAGGTGAGGCGTTGATGATGAAACGCGGGCGCCGCGATGCGTCTCTGTCGGCGCCAGAAGTCGCCCTCGCTCGTGAGCAAGCCGTTGCCGAGCACGAGCCGCAGCTTCATGAAGCCGCGCGACTGCTTGCTGTATGCCTTGTGATTCTCTTGCAGGATGTGTTTGGCGTGATCGGGGTGACTCAACAAGTGCGCGACGAGCGGCCCAAAGCGCAGACCGACCACATCGCCGAAGCGCTCGCGAGCGTCGACGAAGAAGCGCAACGGATCGCGCCGCATGATGCGAAAATGTCCAAGAACCGGGTCTCCGGGCAAACTCGGAGCGCGCTTAGCAGCCATGCGCACACGGTACTCCGCTTTAGGACTTCTTGGTTTCGTCTGCGGGCTTCTTCTTCGGCCGCGCGACCACGAAGGAGATCAGCACCGAGAGAAAATACAGGGCCAAAATGGCGCCGCTCACGATGAATTGAAAAGTCACATCGCCGCCTGGCGTGACGATCGCGCCGATGATGAACCCAAGCAGCACCGCCCAACGACTGAACTTGAGCAGCTGCATCGGCGTGACGACGCCCGCGATCGACAGAAACGAAATGAACAGCGGCAGCTCGAAGACCACGCCGCACACGATGTGCACGCGCGTGGTGAAATCGAGGAAGTACTCGAACGTCGGTCGCGACGTGACGAGCGTCGTGCC
>JAYVXK010001232.1:0-9496 GCA_043785265.1 Myxococcales bacterium
CGAACGGACTCTGCCGTCGCGTGAAAGGATAGGTTGCCCACATAAAGTCGATTGCGCATTTTCGATTCAGCTCTCCACGGCTCACGTAACCACACCTAACTCGGTGCCTAGTGCCTGCCATCCTCGTTGAGCCGTCGAGTCGGGAGGGAGACGCGCGGTGCTAACTTCACCGCATTCCCACGTTGCGTCGCCAGAGGCACGACTCGGAGTAGTTACCCAGAGAGAGCGTGTCAGCCGGAGAATCGATCGTGACCGCAATATACTAACCGAAGCTTGCCGATGGGCAAGAGGGCTCTTTCATCACAAGGCGACGCGAGCGGTCCCTCCGGAAAAAGCGCGGTTTTTCGGGCTCCCAACGACGGGAGCAGGGACGGGGACGGGGACGGGGACGGGTGCGGGAGCGGGAGCGGGGACGGGGACGGGAGCGGGGACGGGGACGGGAGCGGGGCCGGCGGCGAAGACCAACTAGGGTGGAGAGCGCTCGAACGTGCCTGGGAGGAGCCCCGTTTCAGAGCCATTTCCAGCCGTTTTGAGCGTCACGTCGCCGTCGCGGGCGGTCAACCAAACGTGATCGGA
Source organism: Myxococcales bacterium (assembly GCA_043785265.1). Taxonomy (GTDB): domain Bacteria; phylum Myxococcota_A; class Polyangia; order Polyangiales; family Polyangiaceae; genus JANYHY01. The sequence goes on from JAYVXK010001232.1 coordinate 577, forward strand.
GCTGGCGACACTTGCCCAAGCCGAGTGCTCGTCTGGCCTGCTGCAAGAACCCTCATAGGCCGAGATCGTCTGCGTGCGATTGCCGCCAACAGCCGTGTTGAGTCGAAGAACGACCGACTTGCGTGGATGGCAGTACCGCGCGTTGGTCCCCTCATCAGGTTTGCCCGACGAGATGACGGCATATTGTGGTTTTGCTCTCTCGAGAAACGCCGCAGTGGTCGACGTGTCGCTCCCGTGATGCGCGACTTGAAGGAGGGTGACCGGCAACCCCTGCAAGTCGAACGCAGCTTCTTCGGCTCTCTCTGCGTCGCCCGTGAACAGGATGCTCGCGTGACAATCAGAAACCCATAAACCGATCGAGCAATCGTTGGGATTGCGTGAACAGTCGACTGGCCAATGCGTCGGCACGATCGCGCGCAGCGTGCTGCCTGGCCCGTCGTCGATCGGCAACCGAACGTTGCCTGGCGCGATGGTGGTCAGCGATACGCCGCTGGCTGCTGCCGCTTCGTGGAGGCGACGCACTTCGAGTTTGCGCGGCTCTTCGCCGTTGTCGACCAAGTGTTTGACGTGAAACTTCGACAACACGTCGACCGCACCGCCGAGGTGATCGGAGTGTTGGTGTGTAATCCACACCATGTCGATGACGCGGTCCGGAATGTCTCGCGAGAGATCTCGCATCAACCGATCGTGCCAACCTGCGCACACCCCTCGACAGTCTTCGCCACGCGACGGATCGTCCCCCGTGTCCACGAGCACGCGCCGACCGTCTGCCAGTTCGACCAACGCAGCGAGCCCTTGCCCCACGTCATAAAACCGCACGATCATCGGGCGATTTTGAGTGCATGTTGCAGATATCTGGATCGGCGGCTTCGCCGTCGTCTTCTCGAGATCAGGCGTCGTTGGCTGGGGCAAATCGACAGTGCGACATGCCACGAGACCGACGAAGAGCAGGCGTTTCAAGCGCGCCGCGCTGACCCAGAACGCTCGAGGAGGATCGCCAACATGCGACGGAGCGGTTCGGCCGCCCCCCACAGAAGCTGGTCGCCAACGGTGAAGGCACCGAAATATTCGGGTCCCATCTTGAGTGTGTGAATGCGACCGATCGCCACGTCGAGCGTTCCGGTGATCGCGGCCGGAGTGAGGCGCCGTTTGGTGTCGGCCTCGGTATTGGCAATCACCTTCACCCACGCGTTGCTCTCACGAATGCACGCCTCGAATTCGTCTTGAGGGACGGCTCTCTTGAGCTTGATCGTGAGTCCTTGGGAGTGACAACGCATCGCTCCCACGCGCACGCAAATGCCGTCGACAGGCAGCGGCGGATCGAGGCCGAGGATCTTGTTTGCCTCGGCGTGAGCTTTCCATTCTTCACGCGTTTGCCCGCCCGCTACCGCGTCGGCGATCCACGGAATCAAACTCGGTGCGAGCGGCGCGCCGAATTGCGCAGTCGGAAAACTCGGCGAACTCATCGCGGCAGAAATGGCTCGATCGAGATCGAGCACATTGGCAGTGGGATCGAGCGCCAGATTGCCTGCAGCATCCGAGATCGCACGCATCTGCGCCGCGAGTTCCTGCATGTTTTTGGCACCCGCGCCCGACGCTGCTTGATAAGTCATCGAGCTGATCCATTCGACCCATCCACGTGAGATGGGCCCGGCCATCGCCATCAGCATCAAGCTCACAGTGCAATTGGCGCCGATGAAATCTCGAACTCCCGCAGCGAGCGCGCGCTCGATCACGGGCATGTTCACCGGATCGAGGATGAGCACTGCGTCGTCTTTCATGCGCAGTGTCGAGGCCGCGTCGATCCAAAATCCCTTGAAACCCGCTCTTCGGAGTCGTGGATGAACGTCGGCCGTGTAGTCACCCCCTTGGCAACTCACGATCACATCCATCTTGCCGAGCGTGGCGAGGTCTTTGGCGTCGGCCACGGCAGGTGCGGCAAGCCCGGTCGCGGGAGGGTTTGCGCCGACACGCGAGGTCGAAAAAAATGTCGGCTCGAAGCCCTTCCAGTCGCCTTCGGTCGTCATGCGCTCGAGCAGCACGGAGCCGACCATTCCGCGCCATCCAACGAACCCTATGCGTTGCATGCGATTGTTTTCCCATGGGGACCTGCGCGTGGGCAAGTACTGGCGCTATGATCAGCCGTATGCGACTGCTTCACCGCGTCGTCGAGGAGCCGCGCACCTGCGTTTATCTGCCGGGCGAACTGGCTTCGCTCGACGTGCGCCTCATGGTCGACGTCACTCCAGACGAGCTGGACGAGATGCTCGCGCGTGGCTGGCGACGCTTCGGTCCGGCCTATTTCAGGCCTACTTGCACGCCATGTGGAGAGTGCGTGACGTTGCGAATCATCGTCGATCGGTTCACGCCATCGAAGAGCCAGAGGCGCGCAGTCAAAGCAGCATCGCGATTGCGACGGGAAGTCCGCAAGCCGCGAGTCGACGAAGCACGACTCGCTCTCTACCATCGATGGCACGCCTCTCGAGAAGGCGCCCGCGGCTGGGAAGAGAGTCCCATGGACGTCGAACGCTATGCAGTCGACTTTGCATTCCCTCATCCATGCGCGCGAGAGGTTGCCTATTACGACGACGACAACGGCGGAAAACTCGTGGCTCTGGGTCTCATCGACGAAACGCCCAGCGCGCTCAGCGCGGCGTACTTTTTTTACGAGCCAGACTTCAAAGGGTCACTCGGTGTCGCCAACATCGCGCACTTGGTCGAGCAGGCTCGCCAAAGCCGGTATCCTCATGTGTATTTGGGTTACCGCGTACTTGGTTGTGAGTCGCTCCAATACAAAGGTCATTATCATCCGCACGAGTTGCTCGTGGGGCGTCCTGCGATGACCGAAGCGCCGACCTGGCGACTCGCTGCAGGCGACTAGATCGTCGACCTCTCTCAGTTACGTCTCTTCGAGATTTGCCGTCGATTTGCGCATGATCGACACTGCGCTGGTGCGTGGAAGCATCGCCAAGAAAAACGCAGCCAGCTTGTTGACCGTCCCGGGAATGACCGACGGACCGCCGCCGAGCGCATCGAGTGTCTGCTCTGCCACCACGCTCGAATCCAAAGTACCTGGCGCTTCGTTCTTCGTCGTTTTGAGATAATTGGGAGTCCGCGTCGCGCCAGGGCAAGACGCAATCACGTCCACGCCTTGATCACGCAACTCGGACCACAAGCCTTCTGCGAGCACCAGGTTGAAGGCCTTGCTCGCAGCATAAGGCGCGAGACGCGGAGAGCCCTGAAATGCAGCCAATGACGAGAGCAGGACGAGACCGCCGCGTTTGCGCTCGATCATTTTTGGGACGAGCGCATGAGCGAAGCGCAGAGGCGCCGAGCAGTTCACGTCGACCACACGCAAAGCGTCTTCGAGTGGGCGCGCGAATGTTTCTCCGATAAACGAATAAGCAGCATTGTAGACACCAATGCCCACTTCGAGATCACGTGTCGCGAGAGTGAGTTCGCGCGAGAACGACGGGCTCGAGAGATCGCACGGCAAAGCAATGGTCTCCACTCCGTGCGCTTGTCGAATCGTTGAAGCCGCCTGTTTTAGGGCATCTTCGCGACGCGCGAGCAGCATCACATTGAGTTTTCGCGCTGCGAGTGCCGACGCAAACGCAAGCCCGAGACCCTCTGACGCCCCCGCGACGACAGCCCATTGACCATAGCGTTCCAAGAAAGTGGTCATTCAAGTCTCTTTGCTAAATGGATGTTCGCTCTTGGCAAATCTCCAAGTGACAAACAGCGGCAGCAGCCACCAGGGCAAGTTGGCGCTCGCTACCGTGAAGAGTTTGGGCGAATGAAACGGGCCGAAGATCTCTTCGAACATGATGATGCTCACATTGGCGAACATCACGCCGGCCCAGAAAATAGCGGGGATTCGTATCCACTCTTTGCCTTTGACGATGCAGTAGATCGCCACCGCATAAAACGGCCCAAAGAGAAGTGCGTCGAGCCAGATCGTCGCTTGCCACCAAGCCGGTCTCGCATTTTGCAGCGGGTCGAAGTTGTCACCCCACCAATGCACGAGATCGACGAACACTCGCGGCGGCCATAGTGGGTAATCAAAGTGGTTGCGATCAGCGATCACGATCTGCTCGATGTCCACGATGTACGTGATGAACCCGAGATTGATGATGAAGAAGCCGAGGATGATCCAATCGATTGGCCGTTGCCGGAGAGGTGTCGGTTGCCTTTCGCTCATGCCCGCTGACGCTAGTCGATTGGTCGACGCCTGTTGGGGGTTTGAAGCATCATACAGAGCCACATGTCCTGGTTTTCGGTCGTCACGCTTTGCGGCTGGCTCGTCGTGGTCACCTCGGCGGCGGTACTTCGCAATCGCACCTTCGCCACTTTCGCTGGCGTCATCTTGGGGATTTATTCGCTCGTCGCGCTCGCGATCGCCCCATTATTGGCCGTGATCGCGCCGCTCGTGGTCGCCCTGCACGTGAGCGTGTACATCAACTTTGCGCTTCTCTCCCGGCCCACGATGAGAGGTCTGGTGTTTCGCATGGTGGTCAGTTGGCCCGCGGCGTTTTTTGCGGCGGGGACGCTCTTGGCGCTGCCTTGGGCGATCGCAGTCGAGCTTGGGTTTCATCCTTGGGCGATCTGGTTACCCTATGCGCTCGCGGCGATCGGCCTGTTGCAATCGCTTCGAGGCTTTCGCGAAGTGGTCGATGTGGTCGTCGACGGTACCCACATGAAGACGCTCGCGCCGCATCCGCTGGGCGAAGCTCGCACAGAGCGCCCGCTGCGAATCGTGCAGATCACTGATCCACACTTGGGTCCGTTCATGTCAGTCGCGCGACTGCGTGGCATCGCAGAGCGCGCGGTGGCCGAAGCCCCCGACTTGATCTTTCTGACGGGCGACTTTCTCACGATGGAGTCTCAGAGAAATCCCGATTGGCTTCGCGAGGCGCTTTCGCCGCTCAAGAGCATGCGAGGCAAAGTGTTTGCGTGTCACGGCAATCACGACTTGGAGGCGCCCGCGATCGTCGCCAATGCGATGAAGCAAAATCACATCACGCTTCTGGTCGACGATGCCACCGAGGTCGATACCGAAGTAGGCAAAGTGCAAATCGTCGGAATGGACTTCGTTTGGCGCGATCGCAGCGCGCACCTCACCCGTGTTTGCGCCAAGCACCCTCGCAAAGCCGACATGCTCCGCATCGTGATGTTGCACGATCCCGGCGCATTCAAGCACCTTCCAGAGGGCGAAGGCGATCTCGTGTTGGCGGGTCACACGCACGGCGGGCAAGTCGGTTTGCTCAGTCTCGGTCTGTCGTGGACCTTCCTCCGCCTATTTGGTTTACGCATTCCCGATCATGGGTATTGGGCTCATGGCACCAATCGCATGTACGTCCATCGCGGCACGGGTCACTATGGTTTTCCGCTCAGACTCGGCGTCCCGTCCGAAGAGAGTGTGATGCGCGTCCACCAGATGTGAGAGCGATCAGTGTGCGAGCCAGCCTGCGTCCATCGCGAACGCAGTGCCGGTGATCGACGCCGCTGCGCTCGAGCACAAGAACGCGATGCACTGACCGACTTCTGCCGGCTCGATCAAGCGCTTTTGCGCGTTCTGCGCGAGCAACACGCGCGCGGTGACTTCGCCCTCTGCCATGTTGTGCACGCGAGCTTGCTCGGCGATCTGCTTCTCGACGAGTGGCGTACGCACATACGAAGGACACACGGTGTTCACTGTGATGTTGGGTGAGCGCGCCGCGGCCTCGAGCGCGACAGACTTCGTGAGACCCATCAGCCCGTGCTTTGCCGCCACGTAAGCCGACTTGTACGGCGACGCGATGAGACTGTGCACCGAGCCAACATTGACGATGCGCCCCCAGTCTTTTGCGAACATCATCGGCAACAGCTTGCGAACGAGCAAAAATGGTGCGGTGAGCATCGTCGCAAGCAGCAAGTCCCACTTGGCTTCTTCGAACTCTTCGATCGGACGCACGTGCTGCAAGCCTGCGTTGTTCACGAGGATGTCGATCTCGCCAGCCTCGCGCGCCAGAGCGTGCAGCGATTCGCGTGACGACAGGTCTGCGACGATCGCACGGGCACGAGGCACGCCCGACGCGGCGTCGCGCAAGCGTCCATCTTGAATGTCGCTCATCACGACGTCCGCGCCTGCTGCTTCGAGCTCACGCGACACCGCCAGACCAATGCCCGAAGCCGCGCCAGTAACGAGCGCGCGTCGCCCCTTGAGGAACTCACCCGTCATGCCGCGCCGCCGCTCGTGTGCGAGTGCACACGAATGAAGTCGTGCAGACGCGGATAGATGACCTCGCGCCAACGTCGACCGCTAAAAATGCCGTAGTGGCCACACTCACCCGCAGTGAACTGCTCTTTGTGCGACGCAGCAATGCCAGTGCACAAGTCGTGCGCCGCGTGAGTCTGACCACTGCCAGAGATGTCGTCGAGCTCGCCCTCGATCGTGAAGAGAGGGACGTTCTTGATGTCCTCTGGCGCCACGCGCACGCCTTTCACGTGCCAGGTACCTCGCGCGAGCGCGTGCTCTTGGAAGACGACCTTGATGGTGTCGAGGTAGTACTCAGCAGGCATGTCGAGCACTGCGTTGTACTCATCGTAAAACCGCCTGTGCGCTTCAGCACTTTCGTTGTCTCCGCGGACGAGGTCTTTGTAAAAGTCCCAGTGTGATTGAAAGTGTTTGTTTGGGTTCATGGCCACGAACCCGCTGAGCTGCAAGAAACCTGGATACACGCGTCGCATGCGACCGGGGTGGTTGTCGGGCACCGTGCAGATGACCGTGCGCTCGAACCACTCGTAGGACTTGCCCGTCGCGAGCATGTTCACTTGAGTGGGGCTGCGTCTCGTGTCGATTGTGCCGCCCATCAAGGTCAGTGTGCGTGGGAGCTTTGGATCGCCTGAAGTGGCCATGAGCGAGATGGCGCCAAGCACAGGCACTGTGGGCTGACACACCGATAAAACATGGACTTCAGGCCCCAAGAGGCGCAAAAATTCCTGCACGTACCTGACGTAGTCGTCTAGATGAAACGGTCCCTCGGAGAGCGGAACATCGCGCGCGTCGAGCCAGTCGGTGATGTACACATCGTGCGAGTGCAGGAGCTGGCGCACGGTGTCGCGTAGCAGTGTCGCGTGGTGACCCGAGAGCGGAGCCACGATGAGCACGACAGGATCCGGCGCATGCCCTGCAGGGAGTTGACGCTCGAAATGCAAGAGCTCGCAGAAGGGCTTTCGCAGAACGACCTTCTCCCGCACGCTGGCTGTCGCGCCATTGGACAGAGTCGTCTCTCCAAGACCGAACGCCGGCTTGTCATAAACCTTGCCGATGCGCGCGAGCAGTTCGTAACCCGCGGCCATTCGCTCAGCGAACGGAAGTACCGAGAGCGGACCGTCGGCGTAGGCGAGTGCGCCCATCTTCGCGAACGCAGACATCGGATCGAGGATGGCGCGCTGGAACTCGTAGAATTGATAGAGCATGTCGTCCTTCGTCCCCCAACGCAGGCGATACTCTATGTTGCAATGCAACAATTACAAGGCAAAAATTCTTCAGTGTCTCTGATAATGGCCTAGCGGGCCTGCGTTGCGCCGCAGCAATGAGACCTCACGGCACTGCGCGGATCACGAGCGCCATCGCCGCAACGACGCGGTCGAGCACGATCGCCATCACGCTCAGCAATGCGAGCGCTCGCAACGGAGCAAGCAGCGCATGAATCTGCGCAGGCGCCGAAGCCTTGGCGACGAGCGCGGCCGCAACCTCGAGCACCAACGCAGCGGCAAGCAGCGGTCCACCAAGTGACACCGCGATCGCAACGCCACCTGACAAGTCATGCGCAACACTGACGAGCGGATGATCCGTGAGCGGGTGATTGGCCAGCGCACCCGCGATGCGTGCAGGACCTCCTGTCCCCAGAAAGATGAACGACGCAAGGATCGAAAACGGCACCCCCATCGGCGAGGCTTTGCCTTCGACCACCGACACCGACAGCTCTGCTTGCGATCCACGCAGCACATCGACGAGACCGCCTGCCATCGTCGCCGCCCACAAAGGAACTGCCGCAGCGATCGCGACCGGTAGACCCGCGAGCACTTGGCCAAACAGCGCGAGCGCCCAAGGCACATGCACATCTGCTTCGGTCGCAGTCGCGAGGGCAGGGAAGATGGTGCCTGCGAGAGCGAGCGCGATCACTGCGCGTGCGGACTGCGAAAGCGCTTTGAGTCCAAACGCCGGAACGATCACCACACTCGGCATCGCACGTGCCCAGGCCAGACCGAGCGCGCCGAGATCAACTCCTGCGTCTTGGAAGGCAAGGGCGACGTCGCCGAGCAGCGAGGGCATCGCCTCACAATAACATCAGGGCAAGTCGAACACGAGCACTTCAGCCTTGTTTTTGCCTGCGATCGTCACGGTGGTGGCTTCTTCGAAGGCTGCGGCGTCGCCTGCTTCGAGGGTCTCGCCGTTGATGTCGACTTGTCCGCGCGCCACATGGATCCACGCGCTGCGATCTTTGCCGATGGTGTGTGTGATCGTCTCGCCGCTCTCGAGCACGGACGCATACAGATTCGCGTCTTGATGGAGAGTGACCGACCCCTCGCGTCCATCGCTGGATGCGACGAGCTTCAACTTGCCGCGTTTGTCGTCCTCGCTGAAGTTCTTCTGCTCGTAGCCAGGCTGGTGTCCTGGGCGGTCGGGCAGGATCCAAATCTGCAGGAAGTGCACGAGATCGCTCTTGCTGGCGTTGAACTCGCTGTGTCGCACTCCTGTGCCTGCGCTCATGCGTTGCACGTCGCCGGGCTTGATGATCGAGCCGGTGCCCATGCTGTCTTTGTGTTCGAGCGCGCCCTCGAGCACATAGCTCACGATTTCCATGTCGCGATGACCATGCGTGCCGAAACCCTGCGCAGGCGCGACGCGGTCTTCGTTGATGACACGCAGCGC
>JAYVXK010001233.1:0-2908 GCA_043785265.1 Myxococcales bacterium
TCGCTACCGTCTTCGCTCGACTCGAGGAGGATGACGTCGTCGCCGACTTGCGCGGCGCTCAAGAGCATCGACGTGTCCGTCCTGTCTTTCTCGAGCGTCATGCGACTGCCAGTGGGACGCACCAATGCAAATGCGCCACCTTCGCCAACCACGGCATAGGCAATCACCAGATCATTGCTCGCAGCGGGATCGGCAGCCAAAAGAGACACGCCGCCTTGTGTCGTGAGCGGATCGGTGTCGAGCGAGGCGTTGCTGCCGAGACCTGCGGCGCGCGAGGCTGCAAAGTAGTCCGCCATGCTCACGCTCGACCGCCGCACTTGGCCCAGCGGATCGAACGCCTGCACGAAGCCGACTTGCCGCCGCAAGAGCGCAAGTGTGGTGACCGGGCCACTTGCTTTGAGATTGTTGTTGTCGTCCGTCTGAGTGCCATAGCCCGTCGTGAGCGCACGCAACGCCGGCTCAGATTCGCCGTCATTCGTGTTGTCGTAACCGCGCGCAGCAGGAGAGGGAAGACCATAGCCAACGACTTCGTGCACCCACGTGTCCTCGTCCTTGTGTTTGGTGCGAAGCGCGCCAAGAGAGAGATCAGCGTCGTCCGAGCCTCCCACGCGGGTTGTGACCTTGAGTCTTTGAGCGCCGAGCGGTGAACAAGAAATCGCGGGGAGGACGGAGAGCGGGAGCTTGGGGGCGCGTACCGTGTCGATGGTCGTCGTCGCGAGAGGTGCCGAGGGTTCCCAGCCGATGCGGAAGAAGCCGCCCAATTCGCAGCCAACTGGACCGCACGCGTCGATGCTGATGTTCTGCGACGGATGTCCGCGCGGCGGGCTCGCGATTTCGGTCCAGTGCTGACCGCGATCGGTCGACTGAAATGCAGAGTCGGCGCTCAACGCGAGGCCGTATGTGCCGAAGGTCAGCGCGTGTTCGAATGCGTAAGGTGTTCGTGAGACGGTTGCGTCGGGGTTGATGTCGACGCTCGCTCCGCTGCTCAGCCACCCACGCAAGACGCCCGTCGCCGTGACCGTCCACGAACGATCGACATTCCCGCTGCGAATCTGTCTGCTGTATTTGCCGCCACGGCGGTTCGTCGGCTTGGCTGCGTCGACATTCGAGAATGCGTCGGCCGGCAGCAGCGTCACTTCGCCGCTGCGAGCATCCACCATCGCCGGGGTGGGTCCTGAGACGAGGCCGATCGCATCGCCGTCTGTTCTCGGGATCCAGCGATCGATCGCGGTGATGGGCATGACCGGAATGACACCGCCCGCGTCACCCACGTCGTTGGGTTGCACGACATGTTCTTGCCACGTGCCGCCAGGGCCTCGCACGCACACCGCGACGTCTGCGGTTGTCGCCGGATTGCAAGGCCCGCTGAACGCGAGCGCGCCATCATCACCGGCATAGAAGGTCCCTGCTTGAGTGAAGGTCTGTTCGATCGCGACCGACTGTTCGCCGAGACCGTGAGAAGCCACGAACGATTCATTGCCGCGATGACAGACGAAGAGAACGTCATCTGCGGTGCGCACGCCTTCGCAGTCCGAATCGGTAGGCAGCCGCACGGGCGACATCGAAACGACCCCGCCAGTTTGCACGTCCACGCGCGCGAGGGCTCCTTGTGTGACGACGACTGCGGTCGCGTCGTCCATCAAGACACCCGCGCGGATCGCCTTTCGCAGCGCGGGCAATGCGTCGTGCCACCGCGGATCACGAGGACGAACCAGCACGGGAGAGGACACTGTTTCGCCGTCGAAGAGAGTGAGCCGCCCACCCGCGTCGACGCGCCCGCTCGAGGCCGCTGAGTGCAGCCACAATTCGCCATCGACGAGATCGACCGTATCGACGGGGCCACCCAGTTGCGACGTCACGTCGGTCCATTGTTTGCCGCCGTCCGCCGAGACGAGCGCCGACCCGAAGGTCGTGAGGGCCGCGGCTCGCCCGTCATCGACCGCTGCTACATCGACGAGGCCCGGTGGAGAGAGTGACGCCCGCTGACCCGTGCGTGGATCGATGCCCACGCGATCACCACCGGTGAGTCGAACGAGGACATACGACGGCCCCGGCGTGACGCTGTCGATCTGACTCATGAAGCCAGTGATGGGACGCAGAGGGCCATCGAATGTCGCGCTGTGAAACAACGCGTCTTGGCTGTGAAACAAAAACCCGCCACCCAAGGACGGAGGGAGTCGCGTCACACCAGCCTGCAACGGAGGGGAGGTCTCTTGTGCTGCAACGTGCATGAAGTGTCCGTCTTGCACGACGCGCATGCCGTTGACGATCGCTCCAAATGAGTCTGGCGTGTCGAGCTTGATGACGACTGTGCCATCCGCGACTTGATATTGCGATGCGCGCGGTCCCTCGACGACGACAGCAGACGCACTCGCTGCAGGAGGCGCAATCACGGGCGGAACTTGCTGCCCGCACGCGAGTCCGATCGCAAGAAGCGCTAACCGTCGCATTCGTTTTTGGAGTGTAACCTTGCCTGCACGAAAAGTTCCGACAAACGCTGTTACACACTCGGTCCCCAGAGTCGGAACATCATCACCACCGTCCAGTCGAAGAGCGCGTGCGCAAAGATGCTTGGGGGAATGCGCCCGAAGAGTCGCCTCATGAAGCTCCACACGAGGCCGCACCCGAGCGCGGCAAACATCAACATGGGATTGTACCCAGCCGACGGATCCGCCAGTGAAATGACCGTGCCGGCGTGGGCGAGCGCGTAGAGCAAGCCAGCCACGATCCAAGCGCGCTGGGCTCCGATGAGATTGGTGACCAGATCGAACACGAGTCCGCGCCACACGATCTCTTCGATCGCCGAAGCGATGACGATCGCGATGGCGGCGCCGACCATGTGCTCACGATGTCGTCTGGGATCTCCAAGCGAGTGATAGATCCTCGCGATCCTAGCTTCGTGCGGGGA
>JAYVXK010001234.1:0-9489 GCA_043785265.1 Myxococcales bacterium
CGGAAAATTTCTCGAAGACCTCCGCGGTCACTACATCACCGCAGAGGACAGCGGCACCTCGCTCGAAGACATGGAAGTCATTCGCTCGGTGACCAAGAACGTCACGGGGATTGATCCGTCGCACGGTGGCTCGGGAGATCCGTCACCGTTCACCGCGCTCGGTGTTCGTCGAGGAATCGAGGCAGCCGTGAAGTTCAAGCTCGGCAAAGACTCTCTCTCCGGCATTCATGTCGCCGTGCAAGGCGTCGGGCACGTTGGCTACTACTTGTGTCGCGAGCTGCATGCGGCGGGGGCAAAACTCACTGTCGCGGACGTGGACCCCTTGAAGGCCGAGCGCGCACAACGCGAATTTGGAGCCAAAATAGGCGCAATCGAGACCATCGCCGAGGTTGCATGCGACGTGTTTGCGCCGTGCGCACTCGGCGCTGGCCTCAACGATCAAACCATCAGCCACCTCAAGACAGGCATCGTTGCAGGAGCTGCGAACAATCAACTCGCCGAGCCGCACCACGGCGACGACTTGCACGCGCGCGGCATCCTCTACGCGCCGGACTATGCCATCAACGCAGGCGGCCTCATCAATGTTGCGCAAGAAGTGGCCGGCTACGACGCAGAAATCTCACGCCACAAGACGCTCAACATCTACGACACGATGACCGAGATCTTCGAGCGCAGCCAGAAACACGGCGCGCCGACGTACAAGGTCGCCGACATGCTGGTCGAAGAAAAACTCTCGAAAGCCGGCAAGTAGCTAGTTCTTCACGTTGACCGTGGCGGTGATGCTCATGCCAGGACGGAGCGGCTTGTCTGCCGGTGCGTCGAGCAGCTTCACGCGCACTGGCACGCGTTGCACCACCTTGGTGAAGTTGCCCGTCGCGTTGTCTGGCGGCAGCAAGCTAAAACGTGCGCCCGTGGCCTGCGCCATGCTCTGGATCTCTCCGTGCAGTTTGAGGCCGGGATATGCGTCGACGTCCATCTCGACGGGTTGCCCCACGTGCATCCCAGCGAGCTGCGTCTCTTTGTAGTTCGCGACGACCCACGCGCCCGACTGCGGCACGATCATCACGATGCTCTGTCCGGGTGAAAGCATTTGGCCCGCTGTTACCGACTTTTTTGATGCGATGCCGTCTCTCGGCGCGATGACCTTCGTATAGGAGAGATCGAGCACGGCCAGGTCGCGTTGCGCTTGCGAAATGTCGACACGTGCGTGCGCGACGAGGGCTCGAGCGCGAGCCGATGCGATCTGCGCGTCGACCGAGCTCGTCTGCCCGAGCCGCGCCTGCGCCTCGAGGATCTTTGCTCGTGCTTGCGACGTGTTGGCTTTGGCGAACGACAATCGCGCTTTTGCGTTCGCCAAGTTTGCGTCTGCGGCATCGAAGTTCGTCTGCGCACCGTCGAGCGCGGCCTTGGAGATGGCGCCTGACTCGAAGAGCCTCTTGGTGCGATCGAGCTCGGTTTGAGCCTGATTTCGCGCAGCGCTCGCTGCACCGAGTTGTGCCTCTGCTTGCGCGACTTCGTCTGCGTTCGACGTGATGCCCACGTTCGCGCCTTGCAGCGACGCCTCTGCGACGGACTTCTGCCCCTTCACGCTCGTCGCGGTCACCATCACGTCGCTGTCGGCTGCATCTGCTTGAGCCCTGGCGCTCGCGAGGTCGGCCTCGGCTTGCGCGACGCGCGCCTTGAGCTGTGCGTCGTCGAGTTCGAGCAGCACGTCACCCGCCTTGACGGTTTCGTTCTCGACGAAATTGACCTTGGCGACGACGCCGCCCACGCGTGCAGGCACACTCACGATGTCCGCTTCGACCTGCGCGTCGTCTGTCGTCTCGAGGCCCGCGCGAGAAACGTAGTAACCGCCCAGCACGAGGCCGCCGATCGCGAGCACACTGAGGGCGATGATTTGCGGGCGCTTGCTCTTGACCGCCAGGGGGACTGGCTGGTCGACCGGCTTGTTTGCGCTCTTCTCTTCGAGAGGCTGCTCAGTCGGCAGAGCCTTTGCAGATCGCGCTTGCAGCGGTTTTTCTAGGCTTTCCATCGTTGACATGTCAAATCTCCACTGCCGCGTGTTCCGCTTGGGGCTTGCCTGAGAGGTTGGGGCTGTCGAGCAATGCGACGAACGGAATCGCCGCGAAGAACAAGAGCCCGGCCATGTAGAAGGCCTTTTCGAAGCCAAGGACCGCTGCTTGCGCGGTGACCTGCTTGTCGAGCAAGTCGATGGCGCGCGCGGTCGCAGTTTGCACGTCGACATTGTCTCGCATGAGCACGCTGCGCATCGCGAGCAAGCGCGCTTGCACCGCTGGATCGGTCGCGACGAGGTGGGTCGAGATCGCGGCTTTCGACTCCACGGTGAAGCGAGTCAGCAATGCCGCGAAGACGGCAACACCAAAACTGCCTCCCAATTGTCTCACCAGATTGTTGAGTCCAGTCGCCGCGCCCATCCGCGGTTTTTCAATCGTCGCAAGAGACACGGTCGACAGCGGAATGAAGATGAGCGCGAGCGCCACGCCCTGCACCATCTGAGGAATGAGGATCTGCTCCTTACTCGTCTGCAACGTGAACTGGCTCATCATGAAGCAGGTCGCTCCGCCCAGCGCGAGACCGGCTGCGATCACCAAACGCGGAGAGAGCTTGTTGTAGAGCGCCCCCACGATGGGAATCGTGATCAGCATCGTGATCGATCGCGGCATCAACGCGAGACCCGTCTGCATGGCGTTGTATCGGAGGAACTCTTGCATGTAGAGCGGCAGCAAGAACAAGGTCGAAAAAAGTACCACGCCCAAGATCGCGCCGATCGCCGTTCCCGTTGAAAATGAGCGGTTCGAGAGCACGCGCAAGTTCACGATCGGTTGATCGACATACAGCTCGTGCGTCACGAACATCACGAGCGACACAGCCGCGACGCACGCGTAAGCGACGTTGGTTTTGGATTGAAACCAGTCGTCCTGTTGACCTTGCTCGAGCAACGTCTGCAGAGACGCGAGCCCCACGACGAGCAATCCGAGACCCCACCAATCCACACTGCCGTGCGTGCGCTCGAGGTACGGCGGATCTTCGACGAAGCGCCACACCATGAAAAGACCGAGCACCCCGACGGGGAGGTTGATGTAGAAAATCCACGGCCACGCGAAGTTGTCGACGATGTAGCCGCCCAGTGTCGGTCCAATCGCTGGACCGATCATGATCGCAAAGGCGTAGAGACCCATCGCCATGCCTTGTTCTTGCGGCGGAAACGTCTCCCGCAAGATGGCCTGTTCGGTTGGCTGCAGCGCGCCGGCACCAAGACCCTGCAAAATGCGGAAGAACACGAGCGGTGCGAGGGTGCGCGCGGTCCCGCACAAGAACGACCCCAGCAGGAAGAGGACGAGCCCCGCCATGTAGATTCGCTTGCGACCGAACCGCGAGCCGAGCCACGCAGTGATGGGCATCACGATGACCGACGCGACGATGTAGCCGGTGGAGATCCACGTGATCTCTTGGACCGTGGCCGACAGCGTGCCGCGGAGCTGGGGGAGCGCCACGTTGACGATCGACGTGTCGATCGTGCCCATGAGCGTGCCAAAGGTCACCGCGGCGGCGATCACCCACTTGTTCTTCGCGGCGGAAGAACGCGCGGTCATCTGCATGTGCATCGCGACAGCTGTCACGTGCCCCTCTTGTTGCTGCGGACTTTGGTTGGTACTCGCACTCTGCTCGAGCGTGCAGCACCGTGGAGAAAAAAGTCGACGATCGCGGACGCGCGCGACGCGAAGGTCGCACCCTCTTGGATGGTGTCGACCGCGAAGGCGCGCAGCACTCCGCCAAAGAACAGCAGCAGATGTTCGGCATCGAAGTCGGAACGCAACGCGCCCTCGCGCCGCCCTTGGTCCATCATGGCGCGGGCCTCTGCTTTCAGGCGATCCGTGCGCACCTTGCGACCCTTGAGCACCATCGCGCTCGCCCCGGTCGTGGGACCAAGGAGGCCATATTCCATCACCAGCACGAAGAAGGCGCGGTGTTGGTCCTTGTAGTCCAGCACACGCGCCAGACGAAGCTCGAGCCGAGCGGCGAAGTCACCTCGATCGTCCGGGTGGGCCGCGAAACGCTCGCCGAGAGCGAGTGTGTGTTCCTCGAGCAGCGCGTGGAGCACGTCCTCCTTTTGCTCGAAGTGGTTGTAGACCGTGCCCACCCCAATGCGTGCGTGCGATGCGATGTCTTGAATGCGTGCCGCGTAGAACCCTCGTTCGACGAACACGTCGGCCGCAGCGCTCAAGATGGCGCGACGAAACATCGCCCGCGCCTCGTCACGCGGACCCGCCGCCCGTGCCTGCGCATGGTGGACTTTCGTTGTGGCCTTCACATGATGAATCATGATTCACAGAGTGAGCGGTGTCGACGTGTTTCGATGTTCTCACCCGAGAACGCGTTGCGACCAGCCAAAACCCGGCTCATGCGCTATGATCCCACCCGTGCGCACACTCGCTCTAGGGGCTCTTTCGTTGGTCCTCGCGTGTGCAGGCTCCCCCTCACCACGAGGGGTGGTGGCAGCGGCTCCGCACGCGCCGCCTCACGCTCAAAGGCGCATTCCACTGGTGTATTCGGTCCGAGGGCGTGACTTTCCCCTGCCGATCGCCAAGGTCACTGTCGGCGGCGTGGCATCTCTGGCGCTTGTCGACACGGGCGCCAATTCGCACATCATCGCGGGCTGGCTCGCTCGCAAGGCAAAGCTCGACACCGCATCGATGGGCGACACTGGCGTTGATCACGCCGGTCGCGCAATCGACACCCATCGAGCCCCCCACCCAGCCATCGTCGTCGACGGCTGGGGCGCGTTCCCCGACGAAGAGACCCTCGTGACCAACCTGCCCGAGATCTTCACGGAGCTCGGAATTGGCTTGTTTCTGTCGCCGCAGCAGCTCGCGACTTCCGACGTCCCGATCATTTTGGACCTCCAAGAGCGCGAGCTGCGCGAGTCTGGCGGCAAGGACGACGTGGCCGAGACCGAGCGCGGTTTGATCAGACTCACGACCACACCTGCGCGCGCCTGCATCGACGACGAGAGCGACATGCACAGCCGCGCCTACGTGGTGAACGGCCAAATCAACGGGCTGGCCACTGCGCTCCTGCTCGACACCGGCGCACCCCACACAGACTTGTTGCAGGTGTCGGATGCCGGCAAAGCGCTCTTGCCCAAGAGTGCGGTGAGCAAAGAGCCCATGTATGCCGCAAGTGGCAAGATCACTCCGCGTACGGTGAAGGCGGCGCTCATCGAAGTGGGGGACGTGCATCACACGGCGGATGTCGATCTACTTCCAGGCAAACTCGATCCGTTTTGTCCACGAGACGGTGTGCTCGCGATGGATGTGCTCGCGAGTTGCGCGCTCGTATTCGAGACGAGCGATGTTCAGGTCTTCTGCAAAGAAGTGCCTGAACTAGGCAAAAAATAGCCCTCTAGGAAACCAAGTTCAGGCGGACGCGCTTTTTGGCGAGCCCGTCTTTTGCTGCTTGGTCGCGCTTTTCGAGTTCGAGCGCGCTCGCGGGCATCGCCAACGTGCCGAGTGACTCGGGAAGCGGAAGCTCTTGGTTCTTTGCGTAGACCGGGTGCCGGCCCTTCTCGCGATACCAATCGGCCACCGATGCATTGGCCTTCATCTTCTCGATCACATTTCGCCAACCCACGCCGGTGTTGTACGCGCAGAAGCTGATCTCACCCATCTGCGTGCCGTAGGGGATGATGCACATCTCCGTGCGACGAAAATCGTAGTTGAACAGATCTTGAAACCACATGCCTGCGACGAACATCGCGCGCCACTCGAACTCGTGCGCGTCGCTCTCGAACTCGCCGAGCTTGCCGCCGCGCGTACCCGTTTGACTGCGGAATTGCCGTAGCAAATCAGAGAACGTGTATCCCGCAGGTGCTTGATCGGGCTTGAAGTTCTTGAGCAGTGCCATCGCCACTTGTGCGAGGAGCACCGGTCGCGCTTGATTGCCATCGGTCACGTCGCCGATGTCCGTCAGCAGTTGATCCATGTCGAGGAATCGACTGAGCGGCACCATCTCTTTGGTGCGCTTGTTCACGAACAACACGGTGCCCATGCCGCAGTTGGGATGGCAGCCGCAGTTGAGCGCGCCAAACTCGGGGTTGGTGTTGAGCAGATCGGCCAAGTCGCTGAAGGGTCCCATGGCAGAGAGCGGGAACCAGTCGCGCATGGGCTCGGTCACGCCGGTTTGATCTTTGATGTCGTGCGCGAGATGACTGAGCGTGTAGCGCTGCTTTTCGCGATCGGCGTCGGTGATGTCCTCGTCGCGTCCGGTGAAGCTCACGGGTTGAAACGAGACTACCGTGATTTTGTCTGCATTCGCGATCGCAAAGTCGACGATGGGGCCGACCTGATCGTTGTTGATGGTGTTGATGACCGTGACCACGAGCACCACATCGACGCCGACCGCATGCAGATTTTCGATCGCGCGTTGCTTCACGTCGAACAAGTTGCCGACCTTGCGATGACTGTTGGCGAGGTTGGTCACGCCATCGAACTGAAGGTAAGCGATGCGCAATCCGGCGTCTTTTGCCTGTTGGCAGAACTCACGGTCTTGCGCGAACCGAATGCCATTGGTCGCGGTCTGCACACAGAAGTAACCGACGTCGCGCGCGTACTTCACTGCTTGGAGAAAATGCGGCGACAAGGTTGGCTCGCCCCCGCTGAACTGCACGCTCATCTGCCGACGCGGTTTGATCGCGAGTGAGTCGTCGAGGATCTGCTGCACCTCGTCCCACCCGAGTTCGTGCACATAGCCGACCTGATTGGCGTCCATGAAGCACGGGTCGCACATCATGTTGCAGCGATTGGTGAGGTCGACCGTGAGCACACTGCCGCGGCCGTATTTAACGCTGGAAGTGCCGTGATTGCGGAGCTTGCTGAGCGGCGCGAGAAAGTCGCGACCTGGATAGAGCTTCTCGATGCGCTTGGTGAACGGGAGATCGATCGACATCACGTCCTCGAAGACGCCGTGTTTCGGGCACTCTTTGATCATGCGCAGCTCGCCGTCTTTTTCGGTGATGAGCGCGCGAATCTCGCCAGGTTTGCCTTCGACGAGGATGCTGACGTCTTTGATGCCGTCGAGCACGTCCGTGCGAACTTCTTTGACGCAACGGGGGCAGAGCGAATCGGTTTGTCGCGGCCAACCGAGCTGCGGGAAGGTCTTCTCGCGGCGTTTCATGAGCGGAGCAGGAGCCCACTTGGGGTGCGGCGAGGCCTGCTCGAAACGCTGATTGAAGCGCTGGACGAGGGGCCAAAGCGCTGTGGCGGTTTTGGCGGCGACGCGCTCAGCCATCCGGACCAAGCCTTTTAGGCCGCGATCATCCGCGCCCGTTGGGGCGATCTTGGGAGCGACCCGCGTCCTAGGCTGTGGCACTTGTGCCGTGGGAGGAGTGGCAGGTTTTGCCTGCTGCAAAAAGCCTTCAATTGAAGTGGAAGTCATCGCCATTGGGCGCGCAACCTTAGCGGGAAGAGGGCTCGAACGGAAGCCCCCCTCGATCGACGAGCCCCATTATGCTCATGCGCGATGACGATGAAGGCGCACACCGAGTACCTCACGTTCGACACCAAAAAAAAACGAGAGTTGATCCACCTGACGCCGAACTGCGCAGAGATTCTCTCGCGGAGCGGCATCGTCGAGGGATTCATGCTCGTGAGCGCGATGCACATCACCGCGGGCGTGTTCGTCAACGACGACGAGAGCGGACTTCATCGCGACATCATGGAGTGGCTCGAACACCTCGCTCCCGAGGGACCCGACTACCAACATCATCGAACAGGCGAAGACAACGGACACGCCCACCTCAAAAGCATGCTCGTGCATCATGAGGTGACGTTGCCCATCACCAAAGGCAAGCTCGACCTCGGCCCCTGGCAGCGCGTATTTTACGCTGAATTCGATGGCCAACGGCCCAAGCGACTCATCGTGAAAGTGTTGGGATTTTGATGCTCGGACGCTCTGGGGTGTTGATGCTCGTCGGCTTTTTGGTCCTCGCATGTGGACCAACCCCGCCGAAGACGCCGCTCGCAACCGCTGCCGGACCTGACTTTGCGCGAGACGAACAACGCGTGTTGCACCTGCTTGCCTCTGCTGACGGTCGCTTTGCGCGCCGCGCCGGCATTCAAAGTGGCGAGACAGAATTGCGTGAGCCAGCAGTGCAAGCGATCTTGTCGGAGGACGCGAGCGCGATGATGGAGGGCGGTCGCGTCGACCTGTTCTCGTTCGACGCTCGAGCACGAACACTCGACGCAGCCAGTACGTTGGTTGCACAATACAACCCAAAGGACCGCAAAAACGGCCTAGAAATCGAGAGACTCACTCGGCTCTGCGAAGAAGAGCGCGCCCGTCTCACCCGTGAGCGCGACTTGCCGAAAGGCGCCGGTCCGTTGCTCTTGGGCCTTGCAGCGACGTGGCAATCGAATGTGTCGCCTGCGGAGATCGAACAGCACGATGCTCGTCTCGCCAAACGTTTTGACGAGGTGACGCAATCGTTGAAGCGTCTCTCACCGGAGGAGCGCGATGAACTCGAAGCCTCGCTCGATCCGATCGAGGGCAAACTGAGTGTGGCTTTCTCCAAGTCGCAGATCGCGCTTGTGCACCTGCGAGTCAAACTCGGCGAGGTGCCCATCGACGCGCAGCCGCTCGCGACTACGCCACTCGCAGACACGACGACCGAAGCGCGACTCCTCGACCTCGAAATGCGGCTAAAAACAGCCTACGCGAGCCGACTGTCTGCAGAAGGCAAGCTTCCGGCGAACACGCCGCAACTCGACACCGAGAGTTGTCGATTCAGCGGCGCAGAGGCTTCGCAAGTCGGTCGGATCGGAGCACCCCCGGAACGCCAGGTCGTGTGCAACATCGTCAAGACGCTCACCTCAGTGACGAGCGCGAACCCCAGCAGCGCCACGCTCGCGGCCTTTCACGACTACGTGGTCGTTGCTGTGTGGGCGATTCAGATCAGCAAGGGGAAGGCCCCGCACGTGGTCATCAGCGCTCCGCGGCCCCTCGTTGAAATGACGCCTCACCTCGAAGCGCAGCTCACTCGCGACGCGGCACTGCGACCAGCCGAGGCGCTGGGCACGGCACTCGCGATCGAGTGGTTGATGGCCGAAGGAGTCGACAACCTCGCCAAGCGCGCCGCGTCCTGGCGCATCTTGGGCGATGCACCGATCGATCTCGCGATCCATGAGCTTGGTCGCTAGCGCACTACGCGGTTTTGAAAATGTTGATGACGTCGCCGAGTAGCTTGAGGGCTTCGGGTCGCGGTCGTTGAAACGCGTTTCGGCCCATGATCGAGCCAAATGCGCCACCCTTGGCGAGCTCTTTCACTTCGGCGAGGACCTCGTCGGTGCCTTTGGCTTCGCCGCCGGAGAAGATAATGATGCGTTTTCCGTTGAATGCGCTCTGCACGCAATGACGGGTGCGGTCGGCGAGAGTTGCCGTCGGAATGTTGTACTTCTCGAAGACCTTCTTCGC
>JAYVXK010001235.1:0-9484 GCA_043785265.1 Myxococcales bacterium
TTGTCGTCCTCGGTGAAGACCTCCACCAAGTACTTGAGCGCCTCGCCCTGCAATTCGTCGAGCGCCTTTTGCTGCTGGACGTTGACGTTCTTGTTGCTCGTGTCGGTGACCTCGAACACACGCACGAATCGCTTCGTGGCTTCGTCGCTATTGCCTAATCGCCAATAGCACCAGGCACTCTTGAATAGCGCGAGCCCAATGAGATCACTCTTTGGGAACTTGAGGACCTCTTCGTATTCGATGAGCGCTGCGGGATAGTCCGGCTTGTTGAACATCGACTCGGCGCGCGCCATGTGCGCGTCTGCGATGAATCGCGAGCTGGGATACTCCTTGAGGATGCGCGTGAAGTGGCTGTAGGCCTCTTCCACTTTGCCTTGCTCCGTTGCCAAAAAGCCGTCGACATAGAGCGCCAAGTCGTATTCGCCAAACGTGGGGTAGTCCTTGAGGACGCGTGCAAACAGCTCGCGCGAAGGGCCATATCGAAGCTCTGGCGCGGGTCCTCGCTGATCGACGGGTTTCTTTTCCCACTCTTTGAAGCGGTCGACGAAACCCTCTCGCTCCACTTCCCATTTGAGTTCGCCCAGACGCATGAGCGCTTCCGGCAGCTCCATCGACTCGCGTGGCGTCTCGTTGATGAACGTCGTGAGGAGGCCAATCGCCTCCGTGCGCAGCGCTTTGATTTGATCGAGGTCCTTGTCGACGCGCGCCTCGAGCTGCGCCTTCATTTGAATTCGCAAGTCCTCAGGCAACTTGGGTCCACGCGTGACGGGTGTCGCTGCGCCAGTGGTGTCTGACGAGACTGCTTTGCCAAGAGGCTTTTTGGTCGCGCTCACGTCGAGCGCGCGCTCGCTGGCGGGTTTGACTTGCGAAGTCTCTCCAGCCGCCAATGGCGTGTCGGGCACAGCGCTCTTGCCCTTGTCGGGCGCAGCGAACACCGCGTTCTGTGCGACGAGCAAGACGCCAAACATTCCGAGCGCGCCCATGCGCTTCATTTCAGGCCCTCGCCGCCGATGAATTCATCGGGCCAGTCATCGCCTTCGAACGGCCAATACTCTTCGTTGTCTCTGAGGAAGCGTCCGGCATCGAGCGAGTCGAGAGCAGAGGCCGGCAGGATGCCATTGTTGATGGCTTCGATCTCGACCTCGAGCGCGCGCTTGCGACCAAGCACAGTTTCGATTCGTCCAAGTCGCGCGCGACGCAGCAACCGAGACAACCGCAAGTCGACACGACGGAGCGCATCTTTGGCGAGGAGTGTCTCCGTGCGGTCGAGTTCTTTGCGAGCCGCATCGATCGCCATCGCATATTGGACCGACGACGCCGCGTCTGATCGAAACAAGTCGGGCAAATCTTTTCCAGCGTGAGTCGGGTCGCCCGCTACTGCAGGAGCTGCCGATGTGGCCTGCTTTACGCGGTCGTCGAGCGCTACCAACTCCACGCGCATCTGCGCGATTTGATCGGCTGGCGCATGAGCGGCTTCGAGATCGTCGAGAGCGTGACGAGTACCGTCGAGTGCGGCGCGCGCGTCGGCGAGTTGCTCTTCGGGTTTGGGCGAGTCATCGATCGCAGGACGCAAACCGCCATTGGTCGCGAGCGCCTGCTGCATGTCGCCGAGAGTCCCTTGCGTGAGTCGTAGCCCACTCGCCTCGTGTTCCAAGACTGCGCGACGTCGTGCGATCGTCCCATAGGTAGCGTCGATCCGAACCAGCGCAGCGATCGCCCGCATCGACTCTGGACTCACACTCGCGCCGAACTCCGAACCGCCCGCATCGGTTCCCGTGCGCGCTGCAGTCAACAATGCTCCCATCGCACGTTCGTCGGTTTGTACTTTGCGCGCGGTGTCTCGCACGGGCTCATAGAGCGCCACGAACTTGAGTAGTTTCTTGTCAGCGTCTTCGAACTTGCATTGCGCGAGATCGACATAGGCATCCAAGACCCACGCTTCGTCCTCATAAGGATGATGGATCTGCAGCGCCTTGAGATCGTCGAGCAGTTCGCGCGCGCCCTGGTAGTCCTTTTTTTCGTAGCGACTGGTCGCGGCTTCGTAGAGAGCCTCTGCGAGTCGGTCCGAGTCTTTGGGGACTAGATAATAGTAATAGCGAGAGTCGTCGAAACGGAATTGCTCATGGGCGACGCGACCGAGCGCGAGCCGAGCCAGATCGCGAACCGCAAAAAAACGTTCGTCGGCGAAGATGGGCGTGGTCGACGCGCTGCGCTTGGGATCGGCGACTTTGCAAAAGAGGTCTTCGCCTTCTTTGAGTTTGCCCTTCTCTACTTGGATGAGACCCTGCAGATAAGTCGCTTGTGCCCAAAACCGAGACTTCTGAGGGACACGCGCATAGGCGACGAGCGCCCCGTCGGGATCTGCGCTCGCCTCTTTCGCGCGGCCGTCGAGATACGCCACTTCGCCATTGGTCTCTTCAGGCGCGGTCGGCGGCACGCCTTTGAGATCGTCCTGTCCCTCTTTGAGTTTGCCGCTCTCGATCGCCACTTCGACGAGTCGACGCACAGCTCGACGCGCGTAGATCGCGACGCCGTCCCACGCGCCCTTGGCGTTGATCACGTGGCGCAGGTACGCACGCGCAGATTCGTAGACGCCCGCGGTCGCGAGCGCGTCGCCCAGCAAGAAGAGCACCGCGCGCCCTTCTTCGTTCTCGGCAAACGGCTGAAATCTAGGGCTCTCGGCGAGTTCGGTCATGCGAGCGATGGCTTCGTCGACGCGACCGGTGCGTAGCAAGTCTTCGCCGACCGCGAGTTGATCCGACACGTCTTGCAGTCTCATCGGCGCCGTCGACCCGAGACGACGCTGCTCGAGAGTCGCGTGATAGGCCTGCATTCCCTCTCCGCGCGCTTGCGGATCGCTCGTCGGCTGCGTGGCCGCTTGTGCAGACGGCGATGGTGCCACTTGCTCTGGCTGCGCGATTGCTCCCGACGACGCGAGCAACGTCAACATCGCGACTGCGCCGGACGTTCGAACGAAATGAGGCACCCGTTTGCGCATCACTTTTTGAGCGGGTGGGCGCTGGCCTTGAGTCGAACATGCATGTCGTAGCGGCCGCTCTGGTCGCTTGGGAAGTTCTTGCCCATGTTGGAGTCGTCGTCGATCGTCAACTCGACGCCCAGTTCTTGGTCACGCGGTATGTCGACGACGAAGCGCGAACGCTGACTGGTACGGAAGGCATCATTGCGATCGTCTCGCCGATCGAGGTCGACCGTCAGCGCATGCCGACCCGGCGCCAGCGCGTGCGTGTAGATTGCAGTCATGTCCGAAGGGCGATAATTCGGTTGGGCGGTGTAGACGGCCCCATCGTCGAGCGAGACCACCAAACGGCTTATTTTGGCGTGATCGCCGTCGATCTCGAGCGACAGCGCGATGCGCGAATGAAAGAGCGTGTCACCCACCGCGGCGGCGCGCGCGCGCAACGCGGAGATGTCACCCATGAGTTTGTCGTAGTCGACGCTCGCGCCAGCATCGCCAAGCAAGTTCTGCGACGGAAACTCGTTGGGCGCCGGAGTCAGCGGAGACAACTTGACGCCGCTGTCGCCCGCCGTCTGTTGCGCGATCATCACGGGACCGGAACCGGCGTCTGACGCGAGTGTTTGGGCTGAGGCGTCAGCTGTCGACGTCGCGTTGTTCGCCGTGGGCGCCGCATCGTCTGCTTCTGCATCCGGCGGCGGTTTCCGGCCTGTTGGCGGCTTGGGCGGCTTGGCGAGCGCGAGGCTGACGAGCGCGGTGAGCACCGCAATCGTAAGGCCGGCTACGATCGTGGATTGCGTGAAAAGTCGGCCGGTCGCCATTGTCACGCGATGGTGCCTCTAACGGCTACGCGAGCCAAGCAAAAACAGAGGCAGCGTCACCCGCCGAACGGAATGAACACACTCGCGCCAAGTGTCACGACAATGTCGTTGACGAGGTGCTCTTCGCCCACGAGCGATTGACGCAGCAAGTGGTCGCGAACATCCATGCGTAGACCAAACCACTTGCCGAAATACCACTTGGTGCCCAGGCCCGCTGATCCGGTGATGCCGCGGGCAGTCGAGTCGTCGGTCACGCCGGCACCGAGCGCGATGTTGAAGTCGAATCGGCTGATGCCGCCGCCCAACCAGCGCAGCTTGCCATAGGCGTACGACCACACGAGGTGACCGAAGTAGAGCGTGCCTGGCTTGTCGGTGCGGTCTTCGACCTGAATTTGTGGGTAGCGGCGTTCGTAGGTGTCGGTGATGGCGCTACGAAAACGCGTGAACATGACACTCGCTTCGAGCGCGAGGTCCTCCGAGAAGTGGAAGGTATAGGCCCCACCGAGGATCCAATTCGACGAGTAGAGATCAGCGGCGTAATACCCGCCCAAGAACGAAACCTCGTGACGAAACGCCTTGGTAAAGAGGCGATCTTGCACACCACGATAGTGCCGCCCACCGACCAACTCTTGCTTGAGCTCGTCGTCGACGCATTGTGCGTACGCTGGTGAACTGCCACTCGTGACGGCCGCGACTGCGGCGCAGATCGCGAACTTCGCTATGCGGTGCGCGCGCGCGATCATCCGACTCTCGTGGGTAGCAGGCGCGGCTTTGGACTGTCAATCGCGTTGGGCCGCCGGCAGGCGTATCTTCGCGGTCATGGCAGCCACACAAGTTGTTCTCATCACCGGTGCGTCTTCTGGGATCGGCGCCGCGATCGCGCGTGCGTATGACGCTCGTGGCGCGAGACTCGCGCTCTTGGCGAGGCGCGTCGACAAGCTCGCCTCTCTCGCGCGCGAATGCGAGAACGCAACGGCGATCGCGTGCGACGTCGACAGTGACGAGTCGGTGACCGAAGCCTTTCGCGAGACGCTCTCGATCTTCGGTCGGCTCGATGTGGTGATCGCCAACGCGGGCATCTCCGTACCGGGCACCGTCGAAAGACTTTCGGTGGATGATTTTCGCCGCCAATTCGAGACGAACGTGCTCGGCGCCGTACGCACCGCAAAAGCCGCCATCGTGCCTCTGCGCGAAACGCGCGGCAGGATCGGCATCGTTGGGAGCGTCAACGGATACATCTCGCTGCCGGGTTTTGCGGCTTACGGCATGAGCAAGTTCGCCGTGCGCGCGCTTTGCGATGCTCTGCGCGGCGAGTTGAAGAAGGACGGCATCAGCGTGACGCACCTCGCACCCGGTTTTGTCGAGAGCGAAATCCGGCTGCGATCAGGGCGTGATCCAGTGCCCTCGTGGATCGTGGTCAAGGGCGATCGCGCCGCCAAAGAGATCGTCGTCGCCATGCAACGTCGGCGCGCCAACGCCGTCATCACGGGCCACGGTCGAGCGTTCGTTGCGTTGCAGAGACGCGCGCCGGGTCTCGTCGACAAGCTCGTACAACTTGGCGCCGATCGCATCGTCGACTCGCTCGAGTGACTTCTACGGCGAAGTGACGACTTCGAACGGCGCGCCTTGTCCGTTCATGGGCGGCACCTTCAATACGATCACTTTCGCGCCGGCAGTCACGGCCACGGCCGCACCATTCAACGAGGCGCTCACGATGGTCGTGTTGGTCGGTGCGCGAACCTCCAACGTTCGAGACACGTTGGCTGCGACAGGGCGGTAAACGCCTTGGATCGATGGTCCACGCTGCGACAGGTCGAGCAACGCCGTCGCCAGCGAGAAGGTCTTACCGGGCACGTGCGGGTCGATCACCAAACCCGTAGCGGTCGCGTCCACACCAGCCACACGCAAAGTGGCGAGCAAAGGCATCGCGTGTTGATTGTTGTTTTGCACGGGAAAGTCGACCATCGGCGTGACCGGCGAAAACCAGCTCTCTCCGGGGCGATCGCCCGCGCTCGAGTTCAGCCCGTCTGGACCGCTCCAGATGCCGTACCAAATCGCCGGAAACGCGAGCGCGTGGCTCGTCATCGTGTTCTTGGTCAGATGCGACCACGCACGCGCGGGATCGCTTTGCGCATATCCCCACGTCATCAGACCGCTGATCGCAGGCCACACCTGACCGCCTTCGACGAGTGTGGTTCCCGTGGGGGACGGATCGTCCAAACGAGCAGCGACTTGCGCGACCAGTGTCTTGCGATCGTCTGCATTCGCGACACTGTCACCAATGAGCGCCCATACCTGCGACTCCAAGTTGATCTTGTCGGCGTAGGCGAGTTTGCCGTCTCCGAAGTACGCCCGGCCGAAGAATTTCCCCGTCCAAGTCTGCGCGAGGGCTTGCCTCCACGACGCGATTTTTGCGCGGATCTCTTTGGCGAGAGGCGCATCGAACGGCTCGACCATGTCCGCGACGCGCGGCAATACGGCGACTGCCATTTGCGTATTGGGGACGCTCTCGCCATCTGCTTGCGCGAGATTTCGATCGGCCGCTTCGAAGACGATGCCGTCACTCCAGTCGCCGTCGCCCACATGCACGAGACCATGAGGACCCACGCCAACGACGTCGAACAAGTGGCGCACTGCGCTCTTCACGTGATCGAAGCCCGTCGCGTTGGGCAGCGCTTCCCGCGGATAATAGGGCTCGTTCGCAGTCAGCAGTGGATAACCCGTCGCGCCCACGAACTCGGAAACCGCCCACAAGAAGAAGAGGTCCAGATCACTTGGTTTTGCATGCAGACCGAGCGCGTCGTCGAGCACACCGTTGCCTTGGAACGCATACACGAACGCTTTGTCGGAAGCGCGATGCATCCCCATGAGCATTTCGAGCTCTGCTTGGGCGAGCGACGGATGGGTGTAGACCAACGGCACGGCGAAGAGCGCGAGATCGCGCGCGGCACCATCGGCACCGTGCAAGTACAGATACGCCGACCCCTGCGGAACGATCGACGTCTGCCAATAATCGCGATGCGCGACCGAAGCCTCGATCTGTGCGGTGTGCCACGCAAGCTCGCGGTGCAGCGCTCCGGCGGCTGAAATTCCGAGGCCGTCGTTGTTGGATGCAAAATACAACAAATGCTTTTGGAGCAACTCGCGCGCCTCGGTGCGCATGTCGCACTTTGGGTCGTGCCACTCGTCTTGAACGGCAAACGGCTTGCCCATCGCGGCGTATCCAAAACCAAAACGCAGCGCTTGCTTGCCATGCGCAGGCAACGTGATGTCGCTCCGAATGACGAACGTGCGCGGCTGACCGGCACCAGGCGTCGCGGGTGAATCGTCCGCATCCGAGGGTGCGTGTGTCGTAATGGCGCTGGGAGCGGAGGGACCGCCTGCGCCGAAGAACGCGACTTGATCGGTGTAGATGCCGTCGCGTGGTCCGATGAGCAAAGCCAGAAATGGATCACCAGGGTAGTAGTCGAGCGCGCTCGGTTGATCGATCTTCACAGGCGGCGAAGCGGTGAGGGCGCGGCGCATGCCGAGAATTTGCGCCTTGTCGTCCCACGTCACGCGCTCCACAAAGAGGCCATTGCGCGCGTCTCGTGCAGACACGGCATTGGCAGGGGCACTCTTGATGGCGCTCCCAGAAACCAGCCAGTTGGTCTCGATCGGTCGACGCGCGACGTCCCAGTATTCGTAGTGTTTGAACGTCTTGGGTGCGTCGCTGGTGTTCTCGAGCGTCACGTCATCGAGCACAACGCCGATGTCACCCGCGGGTGCGAAGATGCGATGCGAAACTGAAATGTCGTGGAACGTGGTCTCGGTCGCAAAGTAGTGGAGGCCAAATCGTCGTGTGGTGTGCGACCCACGTGGACGCCATTTGTAGGCCGTGGACCAAACCGCACTGCCATCGTCGACGAACGAAAAACCGCCACCAAAAGCGTTTTGCGATTCGTCGAACTTGTTGAGATACGTCTCTCCGCGATCTTGCGTCGTGAGCTCGACGTAGCCGTCGTTGGTCGCGAGCGCGGTGATTCGGTCGTTGCCAAAGCTCGACCAATGGTCGCGCCGATCACGCCCCTCGGTGTTGAACCAAGCCGCGCGCGAATCTGCGTTCTCGTCGAGGCCGTAGTCGTAAGCAGGCAGCCCGTCGGCGTCGACGGTCCACTGCCCGAAGATGCCGCTGCCGATCGAGCACGGCGCAAAAGACTTGATGGCGTCGAGGTTGACGGGCGCACACGTCTCCGGCGGCGCAATGTAGGGCGCATCTGGCGGCGGCGGGCTCGCAGGTTTGCTGCTGCACGCGAGCAGCGCGCCAAACGCCAGGATCGACCGCGCTCTCATCGACAACAAGATAGCATCTGCACGTCCATGCGTCCGCGTTCGGTCCCTTGTGTTCTCTCCATCGGTGGCCTCGATCCTGGAGGCGGCGCAGGACTACTCGCCGACGCGCGCGCGATCACGGCGGCCGGTGCGTTCGCGTGTGGTGTGGTCGCGGTGCTCACTGTGCAGTCGACGGCAGGACTCGTCGCGTCTCATCCCGTGTCGGCGGCGCAACTCGCCGCTCAAGCACGAGAGGTCATCGCGCATCAAAACGTCCGAGCGATCAAGACAGGTGCGCTTGGCACCGTCGAGAACGTTCGCATGGTCGCGACGATCGCGGCGGCGCATCCTGAGATTCCGTTGCTCGTCGACCCTGTGCTCTCTCCAACACGAGGAAAAGGGCGTCTTTTGGCTGCCTCTGCGACGCGTGCACTGTGCACACATTTGGTCGCGCGTGCGACATTGGTCACGGCGAACGTTCCCGAAGCGGAAGCGTTGCTCGGGATTCGCATCACGTCAGTCGAGGACGCGCGCATGGCAGCGACTGCGATCGTCGCACTCGGAGCGAAAGCCGCCCTGGTGAAGGGGGGGCACATGGCCGGTCGTCAGGCGATCGACGTTCTCGCTGTCGATGGTGATGTGATCGACTTGCGAGCGCGACGGATCAAGATGCACACGCTGCACGGAGGCGGGTGCACACTCGCTGCACTCATCGCAGCCAAGCTCGCGCTCGGCGAGTCGATCGAGGACGCCGTTCGCTGGGCAAAGAAGACTCACCATCGGGCGCTCTCGCACGCCATCAACGTGGGCGGCGAGATGCGTGTTCTGCCCTGAATTCTGCTCTATTTCAGCAGAGAAAAATCGATCGTCGCTTGCCAGATGTCGGTGAGATCGAACATCCCCACGAGCCAACCCTTGTCCTGAACGATGTCTCCCGAATACCAGTGAAGGGCGCGTGCGCGTAGCGCGTTCAGACGAAGTCTTCGATGCTGCCCGCGCCTTCGCGGACCACAGTCGGCGGCACAGTCACGAGATCGATCACCGTCGTAGGGATCATTCCGCCCACGCCCGCGTCGAGCACCATGCCCAAGCCACCAAACGCATCGTCGATTTCGTGAGCATCGACAAACGGATCTTCGCCCGACCGCTGCGCAGTCGTCGAGATGAGCGGACGCCCTAATTCACGGGCGATCGCGCGTGTGACTTCGTGTCCAGGCACGCGAATCCCCACGGTCCTTTTTTTGCTCATCACGAGTTTGGGTACTTCTCGCGTCGCGTCGAGAATGAAGCAATACGGACCGGGCAAGTAGTGACGCAAGATTCGATACTGGTGATTTTCGACGACCGCATAGCGCGCGATGTCCGAGAGATCGTGACA
>JAYVXK010001236.1:0-9480 GCA_043785265.1 Myxococcales bacterium
AGGTAACAGGCGTTGATCGCACCCACGCTGGTGCCAGAGAGCACGTCGAGCTTGGGGGGCGCGCCGCGCAACCGCGTGAGATCGTCGAACACATACGACAGCACGCCGACTTCGTACGCGCCCCGCGCGCCGCCGCCCGAAAGGATCATCGCGACACGACGCGGGACCGTGAGCTTCCGCTGACTCGTCATGGGATGTCCCCGTCGGCTTCTGCGTCGAGTCTTGCGATCTCGCTCGGCAGGTGAGGGATTGGCGTTGTGTCGAAGAGCGCCGCCACAACAGGACGTTTGACGAAAAGGCGCTTGTTTCTGGGGTCGCGAATGCCTTCCAAGAGTGACTGAGCGTAGTCGATCGCGTGCTGCCTCGCGAGCGGTGCTTGCGGAGATCCTGCACGCTTGAGCGCATCTGCGCAGAGCACGCGAATGTCGAGTCCGTACTCGCAACCCTGCAGAGACTCGACGACGCCAAGCGCAGTCGTCGCGAGCAAGGTGGCTGCGTGCATCTCGCCCGTGTCGACACGAGCCGCTGCTTCGAGTGCGAGTCCGTAAAAGTGAAAACTCACGAGCGATTGATCTTCGGCCCATCGTCGCGCTTCGAGCGCATAGGTGATCGCTGCACGTGCATCCCGGCGCTCTCGTGCGAGAGCTGCGCGAACGACACCTTCGTGCGTTGCGCTGTAGGCGTTGTCGGTCGCGTCGTTCAGCGCGGCGGCATCTTTCAAGAAATGCTCGGCCTCGTCGAGGCGTCGTTCTTCGATCATCACTTCTGCGCTCACGATGAGTGTGTCGGCACGGTTGTCTTGATCTCCATACCGCTCATGAGTCTCTCGCGAACGCTTCAAATAAGCCTGCGCACGGCGAATATCACCGATCTTCGCATAAGCGTTTCCGATGTTGGTCAACGTGTTGGCCAGTTGAAAACGACCACCGATCGACAGATCGATTTGAATCGCATCGATGAGCAGCGCGATCGCGTCTTCGTATTTTCCTTGTACGAAAAGCGCGAAGCCGAGCGAGTTCTTTGCGCGCGCTTCTTGTCGACGCGCGCCGGTCTTGCGAAACACTGCGATGGCTTCGATGTGAGCGTCCATCGCTTCGCGAACGCGCCCTACGCGCCGCAAGAGCACGCCTCGTGATCGGAGCACGTCCGCGCGAGTTCGCGCTGGAACATTGGGATTCACGTTCGGGTTCGACGAAGCCAGCGCCCGATCACACGCGGCCAGCGCGCCCTGCACGTCGCCCAGCTCGCGGAGCAACTCGCTCGCCAGCGCCTCTGCTTCAATCTCGAGGATGGCCACCTGCGATGCGTGCGCGAGCTCTGCGGCTTGACGTGCGACGGGCAAACCTCGCGTCAAATGACCTTCGTCGAGATGAAAACGCGCCGTGCGCAAGAGAGCAAGACACGCGGCGCGAGTTGTTCCGGCGCGCCTTGCGGTGCGCTTCAACTCGGTCAGATGATGCATACGATCGCGCCTCCGGCCGAGGATGCGATACATCGTCTCGAGCGCTTCGTGCAGCGAGAGCAGCCGCGTGTCGTCCTCCGGCAGGAGGGTCGCCGCGCGCTTGAGGTAGCGAATCGCGAGTTGCGTTTGATGACCCGCACGCGCTGCGTTTCCCGCCTCGGTATAGAACTCGGACGCGCGCGTCCCATCGTCTCCGCGCGCGAAGTGTCGCGCGACGATTGCCGCAGAAAGCCCGCGCGCCAGCGATCCATGCGACAGGTGCTCGCCGAGAGCACGGTGCATGTGCACACGGTCCCGCGCGTCGAGCGCGCGGTACGCCACATCGCGCGTGAGTGGGTGACGAAAGTCCATCGTCTCACCTTTGTTGTCGCAGAGGCCGCGCGCGCACAATCGAACGATCGCGTCCTCGTGCGACTGCGGCGCGAGATGAGCGATGTCTGCCAGACTCAACGGCCCGCCCGCGATCGCTAGCCAATCGACGATGTCATGCTCCGCACGCGGTAGCTCGCGCAAACGATCTTCGAGCAGTTGTTCGAGGGTCGATGGCAAGCTCGACAGGCCCTCTTTTTTGGCGTGAACAAGGACCGTGTGGCGATCTGCGCCTTCACCCACTTCGCGGATTTCGAGTGTGCCGCGCTCGAGTAACGCGTCCACCATTTCGAGCAAGAAAAACGGGTTACCCGCGACGCGAGGCATCAAGTCAGCGCAGACTTGTCGAACGCCTTCGCGCACACCAAGACGATTCTCCACGAGACGCACCTGCTCGTCCGAGCTGAGCCCGGCGAGTTCGATCTGCACGATGCCTTCGAGCAACGGCGTGACCCGTTCGTCGGGTCGCGTGACGAACACGATCAGCAGCGGAAGCGGATCGTCGCGCCTCATCAAGTCGCCGAGCAGTTCGAGACTCGCCTTGTCTGCCCATTGCAGACTCTCGACGATGACGACGACCGGCTGCTGCAGCGCGATCGCTCCAAGCAGACTGCGCACGCCGGTCATCAACACCTTGCGCCGCATGCTCGCGTCTTGATCGTCCGCGCCGCCCATGAGTCGATTGGTGGCTAGTTCTGCGAGTCGCGCGACGATTGGACTGCTCGTGGCGTCTCCCTGCGCCGAGCCGCCGCCGGCCCTCGCGATGAGCTGCGCCACCTCTTCGAAGGGCTCTTCTCCGCTCGTGCCGATGGCATCACGCACGAGATCTGCGATCGCGCTCAGCGGAACTTCCATGCGCACGGGCGAGCACTCCGTGCGAATCAATCGCGCGTTGGGTGGGAGCTCACTCAAGAATGCGCCGACAAGAGCGGTCTTGCCGATGCCAAGTTCACCGACGACTGCGCGATACACGATCGCGGCGGTGGTGCTCGCGGCCTCGTGGTATGCGGCGGCGAGATCGGCGCGCTCGGCGTCACGTCCTACGAGATCGCTCGGCGCAAACTGCGCGGTGGCGAGCCGCTCATCGCGCGAGAGACTTCGCTCGAGTGAATAGATGCGCATCGCTCCCGGCACGTTGTCGGCGCCCTCGGGTTGCTGGAGTTCGAGTGTTGGCGCATCTCCCCAACGAAACTCTTTGCGCACGAGTCGATACACGCCGCCTGCGACCCACGTGCGATGCGTCGGGGTTGCTTTGCCGAGAACGTCAGCGAGATAGCTGGCAGGATCATGAAGGCGGTAACGGACCAAGTTGCCTATCGCGTCGCGCGTTCCAGACGCGATGCCTCGCACGATGCCGATCGAGGCAGAGAGCGGAACGGGCAAGTCTTCGCTCGTTCCTGCGATCACTTCGTGAGAGTCGAGCGCGAGCCACGCGGCGTCGGCAGCGGCGCGAGTCGGATTGCTCGTGACGCCAGTGACGGCGCGAGCTTCGTCGTCGCTCTCCCAAATCCACACGCGGGCGTTTCGCTTGTAGGCGATGTCGCCGAGCACCGTGCGCAGCTGGTCGAGCGTGCGTGTCGCGAGGGCGGGATCTGCCGCACGCAGCGCATCCATCCCGTGCAATCGAAGTGTCACGACCGCAACGTGACGAACCTCTCTCGCACCAAGCGGTGATCGCTTCGACACCGCGGCTTCTTCGATGGGCGACTCGGCGGCCTGCGGATCCGCCGTGACCGAAGGATCGAGAGCTTCACTTGGGCCGCGGGCGAAGGGCCCCGCTGCGTTCGTGCGGTTTTCTGGCTTCGGTTCTGCGGGCGCTTCCGGCTCCTCGCGAGCAGCGTCTCGAACGACCAGCTGTGCGATCGTGCTCTCGAGCATCGAAGCATCGACGAGTTCTTGCTGAGCGAGCAGCGCTCGACCGATCGCGCTCGAAAACTCGCGGCCGCTCGCAAAGCGATCGTCGCGCTGTGGGGCGAGGGCCTTGGTGACGATGACTTCGAGTTCGGGGGGCACGTCGCGTGCGTACGTGCTTGGCGGCTCGGTGTAGCCAGACCGCACGATGTCGAGCAGAGCCTCGCCGCCGAGGCCACCATGCAGCGGTCTGCCGGCGATGATCTCCCAGAGGATGACTCCGAGCGCGTAGACATCGCTGCGACGATCGACCTTCTCGCCGCGCGCTTGCTCGGGCGACATGTACCCGAACTTGCCCTTGATGACGCCGGTCTCTTCCACGAACAGCTTCGCCGAGGCGATCCCGAAATCGGCTATTTTCACGGACCCATCGTAAGAGAGCAGCACGTTTTGCGGAGACACGTCGCGGTGCACGATCTCGAGTGGTGCGCCTGCTTCGTCTTTCTTGTCGTGCGCGTAGTGCAGCCCCTTGGCTGCTTCTGAAATGATCCACGCGCCGAGCCACGTCGGGATGCGCGTGCCTTTGGCTTTTGCGCTCGACATGAGCATGCCCAGATCGGGACCCTCGACGTACTCCATCGCGAGCAACTGGCCTTCGTCGCCGCCATCGTGGAACTCGAACACCTGCACCACGTTTGGGTGGTTGAGGCGCGTCGCGAGTTGAGCCTCCTCGACGAACATCGTCCGAAAGCGCGCCGACGACCCGTGCGTTGGCAAGATGCGTTTGACGACGAGCAGCTTGTAGGTGCCCTCGGCGCCTCGCTTCTTGGCGAGAAAGACCTCCGCCATGCCGCCGGCACCGAGTCGCCGCACCACCTCGTAGTGGGCAAGTTGCCCAGGAACGAGCGCAGGACTCAACGAAGGCTGAGAGGTCGACGCATTGGGAAGGTTTGGCTGTTTTGCCATGCGATCGGTAGGACCCGCGAAAAGAGCTGCATCATAGCTCTCAAAGAACAGCCAAAGAAGCGCCTGGCGAACGCAAGAGGTGTGTCGCTCGCGGCCGCGATCGTTGTAGAGTCGACACTAGCATCCCAATGGTCGCTCATGCTCCCACGTCGCATGGCACTCTGCAGCATAGGCCGCTGGCCCACTTGCTCGTGTACGCGCACTTGCACGAAATGAGCGGGTCGTTCGTGCTTGCCTCGGCGTCATCGGGTGCGGTCGCGACCATCGTCCTCGCCTCGGGCCGCCCGACGAAGTTGAAGTCCACACACGAGACGACGTACCTCGGGCGCGTACTCCTCGAGATGGGCTCGATCACGCAAGCAGAATATGATTCGTCGCTGCGCGAACTCGCCAAAGGCGGCAGGCTGCACGGACAAATCTTGATCGATCGCGGCGTGCTCACGACTTCGGATTTGCGCGAAGGACTCGCAGCCCAACTCGCCCGCAAGCTGGACACGCTTTTTCGGCTCCCTGCTGATGCGACCTTCGAGTTTTATGCGGATGTGGATCTGCTCGAGGGTTATGGAGGCGCCGAGAAGATTCACGTCGATCCGCTCGCGCGCGTGTGGGCGGGTCTACGCGAGCAACCGCCGTGGGGACACGTCGATCCTGCGCTGGCGAAGCTCCGCGAGGGCAAGCTGCGCATTGCCGCAAGCGCGCAGCTCGATCGCCTCGCGTTGCGACCAGAAGATCGACGACTCGTCGACCTGCTGCGAATGAAGCCGTTGCACGTAGACGAGATGATCGCCAACGCCGAATCACTCGGCGAAAAGGGCGCTCGCCTACTTTGCTACTTTCTCGCGATCACCAAGCAAGTCGATCTCGTGGCTGAAATACCGGCACTTGCAGGCGATGACGACGACGAACCGTCTTGGGTAGGTCGGCGCGACGTGGGCCCGCCCCCATCGAGTTCTGGTGTGCGCGAGGGAGCGCCGGCGTCATCGCCTTCGTCTCCGCGGGTCGTGGGTCGGATCGCGCTGAGCAAGAGCCGCACGTCGTTTTCGACTCTCGAAGAAAAAAATGCCAGCACCGCGTTCGATCGGCGGGCATCTCCTCCTCCTGGCGCCATGCCCGCGCAACCAGCCGACGCGCTCGTCTCACGCAGACGCGACATCGAAGAGCTGCTCGCGAGCCTCGATCAAATCACATTCTTGCAGTTGCTTGGCGTCACGCCCGAGACACCAGCAGGCGCGATCAAAGAGACGTTCTTTTCGCTCGCGCGCACATGGCATCCCGATCGACTGCCGCAAGAGTTGGGCGATCTGCGCGTGAGCGTCGCCCGAATCTTTGCTCGCATGAGCGAGGCCCACGCCACGCTGACCGACGACGTGAAGCGCAAGCGGTACCTCGAGTCTCTCAAGAACCCGGAGACCGAGGACGATCAACGCGAAGTGCAGAACGTTCTCGAGGCGTCGCTCGCGTATCAAAAAGCGGAGATTTCACTCAAGCGAAACGATGTACCTCAAGCCGAAGAGTTGGTGCGCCGCGCGCGAATACTCGATCCGAAACAAGCAGACTATCTGGCGCTCCTGGCGTGGCTCGAGGCGACCAAGCCTGGAGCAGGCGCGACCGCAGAAGCGACAGCACCAAAGATCGCGATGCTCGATGAGGCGATCAAGCTCAACGAGCGATGCGAACGAGCCTATTTTTATCGAGGAATGCTGCACAAACGCTTGGGCCGCGATCAGCCTGCGTATCTCGACTTCAAAAAGTCGATGGATCTCAATCCTCGCAACATCGACGCGCAACGGGAGGTTCGTCTGTTCGAAATGCGAACGAGCCATCCACCGCCCGCGAACAAAGACGGAGAGAAAAAAGGCGGACTCTTCAATCGGCTCTTCAAGAAGAGCTGACGCTCGCGTCGTCTGCGCGTTCGCCTATGGCGATGACTTCCCCGTAGTTCGTCGCGACCACACGAGACGAAGGTCGCGAGCGCCGCACGTCGCGCAAAAAACCTGCGATGTCGATCCCAGGCAACAAGTGCAGGCCACGCTCGAGCGGTGCGAAGAAGGCATCGTGATGCGTAGGAATGATGACCTTCGGCGTCAGCGCTCGCGCGAGGCGATCGATGTAGTCGCGCGTGCCTTGCCGACCGGCGAGCCCCGCGATGAGGACGTCAGCAGACTTGCCTGCGAGTTCCGTGTCGACCAGATCCGCGCTCCCGTTGTGATAGAGCGACACACCGGGAGCCCGCAAAAATAGGCCAAACGCGCCACCCATCTTGTAGTGCCAGAAGCGCGCTGGAGTCGTCACTGTCCCAAAAACTTCACCTGGAAATGGAACGCGACCAAGCGCGATGCGCCCGTGCAAGCTCGGCACGAATTCGATCTCGATGTCTCCGATGACCAACGTACGTCCCGTGTTGGGCACCACCTCGATGTGACTCTCTGGAACGTTCGCTGCTCGCGCGAACGCTGCGGTCGACTCCGACCCAACGATGCGCGCCGATCGAAGCACTGCGATGCGCGGCGCGTCCATGAGGTGATCGAAATGACTGTGACCACACAGCACGGCATCTACGTGCTGTGGAATCCATCGCGCGATGGCGTCGTCATCTGGCATGAGACGGTGGAGGGCGAGCGTGCCCAAACGTGGGCGAGAGACATTGGGATCGATGAGCAGCGTCGTCGTTCGCGATTGCACCACGTGCCCGGCGGTGCCGAGCCAACTCACGCGAAGTGGCGGGTTTTCGCCGGATCCCGCCTCTGGGCGCAACGCACGGGGTGGCTCCCATCGGGGGAACAACCGCTCGTACAAACCTCTCAAAGGTCGTCGTGAAAGAGCGGCTCGCGGTTGCGCACGTAGCGGTACACAAGCTGCCGCGCCTCGTTCGTGATCGCGGTGAACTGCGCGCCAAAGCCCGGAGGTGCATCGCTCTCGCCTGCTTGGTCGCGCGACCACTTCACGATTGCGTTGGCTTCGAACTCATACCCACCAGGAAGCGATACGCGCAGACGTACTGGCTGACCGATCGCAGGGATCATGTAGGTCGAGACGAACAATCCGCCGTGATCAATCACGTCGTTGCCCGACAGCCCCTTGTAGAAATTCGTCGGGCTATGCGCGCCGAGATCCGCGGTCACGACGGGCACATCAGCACCAGCAGCGGGAGGTGAGGGCGGTCGCGCAGATGATCCTTGTGGAAACGCGCCTCCTGGGGCGAGTCCGGTCGCGGCCATGGGGGAAGCCTGGCGAGGCGCGGCGAACGGATCGCCAGCAGGCGCTCGTGCTGCTTGCTGCTGCGGAGGCGGAAATGCGGGCTGTTGCGGTGGTGGTGCCCACGCTTGCTGAACAGGCGCAGCTCGCGGTGGCGCGGCTTGTGGCGGCGGCGCGGCTTGTGGCGGCGGTGCCCAAGCTTGCTGAAGCGGCACCGCTTGTTGCGGAGGCGGAGCCCACGCTTGTTGTTGTGGAGGCGGAGCAGCCTGCGGCGGCGGTGCAGCCTGTGGAGGAGGCGCAGCTTGAGGTGCAGGCGCGAGCTTACTCAGTGCGTGCACCATCCCCAGCGCGCCAGCGACCGCTTCCATCGCTTGCGCAACCGCTGGATGTGTCGGGGGCTGCGCCTGCAATTGCGACAGCGCCGTGCGTACATTGTTGAGTGCGTTCGCTGCATGAGGCACGAGCGCGGTACCGTTGCTGCGCTCTATCTGATGAAGCGCCCCCATGGCTTGCGCGATCGTCCCTGCGAGATCGAGCAACGGCTCGGGGATGTTCGGATCGGATTGAAGAGCAGAGAGTCCCCGCGCGAGCGACTCGCGGGCGGTACGTGCGGTAGATGCGATGTCAGTCACGGCGGCTATGCCTCGCGGGGAAAAGAGACTCGTGATCGCCGATGGTATTCGAGCCACGCGAGAAGGCCAAGCAGTTGCGAAGGCAACGACTGTCTGGGATGTCTAGGAAGATCCCGCGAGTGCCGCCAGCCGCTTTCGCCAGCCTTCGGGCAAGATTGGCGCATCGGTCTCGTCTCGGCCCTGGAGGAGCTCCAATGCATGGTCGCCTGCCCTCACCACGACGACGCCATCGCTACGCATCGCCGCCTCCCCAGCTTCGAGCGCACGCGGGAAGGAGTCGGTCACACGCACGCGTTCGAGCACAAGCACCTCCTCGCCGAGCGTGAATGTTGCGCCAGGCCATGGCGCCGCAGCACGCACGAGCCTCTCGATGGCAGTCGCTGGCTGTCGCCAATCGATCGCGAGATCATCATCACTGGGTGAGGGGGCGGCGGTCGCGCGCGATTCGTCTTGAGGCTCTGGAACAGGAGGCCGCCCGCTCGCGTAGGCACTGACGACCTCGCGCAGAAGGCCCAGAGACGGACGGTCGATTTTTTTCGCGAGTGTCCACGCGGTCCATGTCGGATCAATCGAGAGCGTGCGACGGCCGAGGATGGCGCCCGTGTCGTAGTCGTCGTCGAGCGCGTGTGCAGTCACGCCCGTCTCGTGATCTCCTGCGCGAATCGCCCAAAAATAAGGGTCCGGACCACGATGCCTAGGCAAGAGCGACGGATGTACGCCGAGCGCGCCAAGCGCCAGAATCTCAGCGGGCAATCGTTTGGTCCAGAACCAACTCACCACCAACTCTGGTGACGCAGCACGCACGCGCTGTTGCACTGCGGACGTGCTCGCGTCTGGAACGATCTCCACTTGGCGGGAGACCTTGCGAAGTCGTCGTGTGCCGATTGCACCTTTGCGACACACGCCCGCCCAAACGATCTCGTGACCGTCGCGCGCGAGCAACAATGCAGC
This sequence comes from Myxococcales bacterium, assembly GCA_043785265.1. Classification (GTDB taxonomy): domain Bacteria; phylum Myxococcota_A; class Polyangia; order Polyangiales; family Polyangiaceae; genus JANYHY01. Next base: position 9,427 of record JAYVXK010001236.1, read on the forward strand.
GAGCGGCAGACCAAAGAACGCGAGTCTCACGTCGGCGGAGCGACCATCACGCCA
>JAYVXK010001237.1:0-9474 GCA_043785265.1 Myxococcales bacterium
TGTTTTGATCTCGGTCAGATCCACCGTGCAACCCTTCGCCTCGAACGCGACGCGCTCGCGATCAGCGACGAGCCGTTGTGAGCGACCTTCGTCGACCAACGCGCGGAGCTTGGTGAGGCTCCAACGAAGAGCGGCGCGTGGATCGCTCGGACCGGGCCACAAAAAATCGCAAAGGGCCTCGCGCAAATGTGGACGTCCAGTGACGACCAAAAATCCCATGAGCGCGCGCGACTTCTTCGACGCGGGCAGGGCGAGCGTACGCCCCGAGCGACGAAGCTCGAGCTCCCCGAGCACTCGAATCTCCAACATCCGGCTGCGACGGTATCACTTAGCGCGGACGCGGATCGCACGTAATTTCAGCCAGAACACACGCGGTGACGTTTCCACGCTCGCACCAACGGAGGCTACAACGGTCGGGCCGCAGACTGCTCTTCGCGGTGCACGAAAGCACTGGGAGGTAGCCATGACAATCGACGAAAACAAACTGAACGCGTTCTTGGGCAAAGTGGTCGGCGACGTGGGTGCCGCGATGAGCTCGGCCCTCGTGGTCATCGGCGACAAGCTGGGTCTGTACCGCGCGCTCGCGGCGAGCGGGCCGATGACTCCGCAAGAGTTGGCGACACGCACCGAGACTCATGAACGTTACGTGCGTGAGTGGCTCAACGCGCAAGCCGCGAGCGGATACGTGGCCTACGACGCGAGCACCGGTAAGTTTTACCTCGAGCCCGAGCAGGCGATGGCACTCGCAGACGACACGAGCCCCGCGTCGGTTCCTGGGTTGTTTCACGTGGCGTGCGCGATGTGGCACGGCGAGGAGAAGATCACGCAGAACTTCAAGACAGGCGAAGGCACCGCGTGGGGCGCGCAGCACAACTGCTTGTTCGAAGGCACCGAGCGTTTCTTCCGCGCAGGCTACATCGGCAACTTGTTGAGTTCGTGGATCCCTGCGCTCGACGGAGTGAAAGCAAAGCTCGAGGCGGGCGCTAAAGTGGCAGACGTGGGCTGCGGTCTCGGAGCTTCCACCATCCTGATGGCGAAGGCCTTCCCAAAGTCGGTGTTCTTCGGATTCGATTCGCATCCCAAGTCGATCGAGACTGCGAACAAGCGCGCAGCTGCGGCGGGTGTTGGAGAGCGCGTGAAATTCGCTGTAGCGAAATCGACCGATTTTGTGGGCACGGGATACGATCTCGTCACGCACTTCGATTGTCTACACGACATGGAAGATCCAGTCGGCGCAGCCAAGCATGTGCGCGAGACGATCGCCAAGGACGGCACCTGGATGATCGTGGAGCCGTTCGCTGGTGACAAACCCGAAGACAACCACAACCCGGTGGGACGCGTCTTTTACTCGGCATCGACGATGCTGTGCGTGCCTCACTCGTTGTCCCAGCACGGGCCCGCTCTCGGTGCTCAGGCTGGCGAAACGCGCTTGCGCGAAGTGGTCACCGGTGGCGGCTTCGGACGCTTTCGGCGCGCGACGGAGACGCCCTTCAACTTGATCCTCGAGGCGCGACCATGAACCGCATCACCGGTTCGGTGTTTGCGCTTGCAACCTTGATTGCTTGTGGGGGCGCTGTTGCCCCCGCGGCGACTCCAACAGACGACACACCCAAGGCGGCCAGCATCGTCGTGACCGAGGCGATGGGAAGTCCGCATGTCGGCGACACCGCTCCCGACTTCGACCTCACGGACGCGAGCGGCGTCCACGTCAAGCTGGCAGACCTGCGAGGCTCGGTCGTGATGCTCGCGTTCGTCACGTCGTGGTGTCCGTTTTCCGAGGCGGAGCAGCCCAACCTCGCCAAACTCGCCGACGACTACCGCGGCAAGAAAGTGCGGGTGTTGGCGATCGACATCAAAGAACCAGAAGCTGGCTATCAAAAGTATCTACACCGGGTTCCGATGAGTTTTCCGGTCCTTTGGGACAAGACAGGCGACGTCGTCGCGAGCTTCACACCCGCACACGCGCAACCCGACGTCGCGGATCGTTCGACGGTCTTGGTGACGAGCAATCTCGTGATTGATCCTGCTGGCAAGGTTCGCTTCTTCACGATGGTCGATACCGCGCACTTCGACGCGACGCTCGTCTTCGCGCGCCGAGCCATCGACGCCGTGCTCGCGGAAGGTGGATGACATGTCACGCGTCGCCCTCGTCGTCTTGCTCGCGACTCTCGTCGCGTGTGCTGGTGCAGCGCGACGCGCGAACGACCTTCCTACCTGGGAGAAACCGGGTCTCGGGGGCTCTGTTCGCCCAGAGATGGGCTCACCACAACCAGGCGAGGCGGCGCCCGAGTTCGATCTCGTCAAGAGCGCGGGCGGTTCGTTGCGATTGTCGTCGCTGCGTGGCTCGTGGGTCGTGCTGCATTTCACGGGGACGTGGTGCCCCTATTGCGACGCCGAGATCAAACACCTGGGCGAGATCGCCGACGCTTATGGTCCACGCAACGTCCGCGTGCTCGTGGTGGACCTCGAAGAAGAGCACGATCTCTGGCAGGCCTACTCCAAGGATCGCCTCTCGAAGGAGATCGTCGCGCTCGAGGATCACACCGGAGACACCGCCAAGCGGTACGCTCCTCCCGGCGCACAACCATCCTTTCGCGATCGCTCACAGGTGCTCTTCGACTCGACACTCGTGATCGATCCACAGGGCATGATTCGCCTCTTCCTGTTGCCCGACAGCGCCCACTTCGATCCCACGTTCCGCGCAGTGCGCAGCGAACTCGATCGCATGCTGGGAGGTGTGGCATCGCTCTCACCCGAAGACGTGGTGGGAATCGACGCTCGCGCCACGCGCACCGGGAGCGCGGGGGAGATCACCGTGCGCCTCGATATCGCGGCGGGATATCACATCATGAGCGATCAACCGACGAGCGAGTTCTCCATCCCGACGGTCGTTCGCGCCGAACCGACCACGAACATCGCGTTTGCGCCAACGAAGTATCCAACGCCGCAGACCTATCAACTGGGTGACAGCGCACTGTCGACATTCTCGGGTTCGACTGTCGCCACCATTCCGCTCTCCATCGCGACACCAGAAGGCGCGAGCGTGCAAGTGGTGGTGCGAACACAGGCGTGCACGGTCTCTCGTTGTCTCTCGCCCGTGACGCGTACCGTGCGTGTCGACCTTCCCATCGAGCAGTAAGGCGACCTTCCCAGCTTACTGGACGACGACGTCGACTGTTTTGCGATCGCTGACGACACAATTCTCACTCGAGATGACTAGAGAATAGGTGTACTTTCCAGGGGCTTTGGGTGCGTTGATGGTGGTCTTCCAAGTGCCATCCGGAAACCCCTGCCCCTGTACCCCTGGGGTGGGCGGGTCCATCGCGCGAACGAACTGGGTCGTGGGCTCGATCAACAAGACCTCGTCACTGAGTGGGTCAATGTGGACTACCTTGTTTTGGTCCGTCCATGACGCGTGCGTGAGTTGGGCTGAAAACGTGATGGATCCCTCTGCGCTGACCTGTATCGGGACGGCCGCAAAGTTCGTCGCGCTTGGTTTGACAACCAGCGCGGTGCCGAGGGGCTCCACTTCGAGCACGGTCACACCCAACGGGTTGTCATAGGGGTCGACCCGGACCCTCCCGTAATTGTAGTTGTCTTGAAACGTGTGAACACCGATCGGCCCCGTGTTCAGGTGCATCGTGAACTTGCCGTCTGCATCGGTCTTGGTCGCGAGGGTGTAGTGGGGATTGCCTTTGGATGTGTCGCTGATTGGCAAATAGATGCCACCCAACTCGAGGGCGACCAGCGAGTCTGCCATCGGCTTCTTGGTTGTGCTGTCCACCACCTGCACGGTGAGGTCGACAGGCCCCCCCTTGCCGCTGCTTTGCACATAGCAGGCAGCGAGCAGAATCAATGGCCATCCCAACCAGCGCATGCTTGAACATACGCGTTGGGGACGCGAAGAGTTTCGCTTTCGCAAGAAACGCAGCATGCCCATGGTCCGTAGTATCACAGTGAAAGTTGCTTTCGGCCTATTTTTGGCGTGTTCCGTCACGTGTTTGGGCGCGTGCTCTGGGTACGAGCCCGCAGCGACGAGCGTGCAGTGCGAGCAGGGCGATGCTGCGGCCCAGCGCCACGGGACCAACTGCGCGTGTTGCCACTCGGACGAGTTCGGCGTCTCTGGATCGATCGATCCCGCGGGCCCTGCGGTCTCCGAAATCCACGTGACAGACGCGAAGGGCGCGGAGTTGGTCATGGCGCCCAACCCTTATGGCAATTTTTTTCGTCACTACATGCCGACGCCACCTCTACGCGCACGCATCGTCGGGCCTGGAGGCGAACGCGTCATGAAAGGCGAAGTGACTACTGGTGCCTGCAACTCTTGTCACCGAACTGCGGGTCCAGCGGGCCTTCTCTAGTTCATCTTGGCGATGGGAAGGACGGGTACGCTAAGCGCAGTGAAAAACACTCGCCAATGCGTCCCCATGTTTTCGCTCCTCGGCCGCAGCAAGCGCCACCGCTTGGAAGGCAGTAGCCAGTGGGAAGATTTCTTGAGTCACCAACAAGTCGGCGTCTTCCGCACCGACCGGATGCCAGAACACTCCTTCGGCCGTGATGGTGATCTCGGGCATCATGTCGACACGTGCCAGAGGGACGCCGTCATGAGCCAACCCGCGAAGCGCCATGCGACGCACGACTCGGTCTTCCTCGCGCACACCACGATGGTCCAAGAACTCCACGAAGCGCCGTTCGTCTTCGTCCGTCGACAGTGTCGCTGCAAGTCTCACCCGAAACCCAGCCTGAAGCATCATGTCGACACCTCGTAGCGCGCGCTCCCATGTCCCCTTGCCGCGATGGAGATCGTGCAGACCAGGGTCGGGGCTGTCGAGGCTTATTTGAAAGGTGATTCGCGATCGATCGAGCGTCTCGATTTCTGCGAGTCGCGCGCCTTTGAGCAGCGCACCGTTGGTGAGAACAGTCGTGTTCGCGGCCGCGGAGAGCTCGCGCAAGATCTCGACGATGTCTGGCAAGAGCATGGGCTCTCCGCCGGTGACGAAGATGCTCTCCACTCCCAGCGCGGGTGCCTCTGCTGCGATGCGACGTACGCGCGCGAGGCCAAGCTCGCGACGCGGCGCGGTCGGGGAGGAGCGCACGCAACAGTAGTCGCACGAAAGGTTGCAGTCGAAGTTGGTGTAGAGCCACAAGCGAGACCCCAGGCGTCGCTCGGTCACTTGTTCGGGTCGCGCCACAGTCGAGGTTGGCGGAGCTCCATGTCGCACCACCCACCGCACGAGCGGTCCCTCTTGTGTTCGACTGACGATGACATTGCCTGTCATGCGCGACCAGGCTCCGAGGTCATCGGCGATCTCCGCGGCACCCCGCACGGCGAAGAGCCCGCCTTTGGGTGTCTTGTGGAGGGCGTCGATGATCTCCAACATCAAGCCGCCAGCAAACGAATGCTTGGCTTGAATTTCGATCGGTGCGGCCAGTCTAGGAGTTTCCATTTAGGAGAGCAGACCGCGCGCGCGCAGATCCGCGTTGGCTTCGTCGGTGTGGTCGATGGGAGTTTCGCCGCGTGCCCAAAGCGCGAGTTCTTGCGCGCCTTCTGCGAAGTCCACGCTAGCCCGAAAGCCCAACAGGCGCGAAGCAAGACTCACATCTGCAAAGCAGTGGCGAATGTCGCCATGACGAAATTGACCCGTAATTGCAGGCTCGATATCGATCTTCAAGCCACGCGCGAGTGACTCGGCCACTTCGCGAATGCGCACCGACCGTCCCGTGCCAATGTTGAACGCCTGGTACCACGCAGCTTCGGACGCCAACTCAGCGGCGAGGTTTGCACGCACCACATCCGAGACATGCGTGAAGTCACGCAGCTGCAGACCGTCTTCGAAGACAGTCGGTGCGCGACCGTTGAGCAGACGCGACGCCATGATCGCGGCGACCCCAGTGTAAGGATTCGACAACGCCTGACGCGATCCATAAGTATTGAGGTACCGAAGCGCGATGGTAGAAATGCCATAGGCGCGACCAATCACCAGAGCGAGCTCTTCTTGTGCGCGCTTCGAGGTGCCGTAGGTGCTCGTCGGACGAAGCGAGTGCGTCTCTCTCGTCGCGATCGGGGTTACTTCCGATCCGCACTGAGGGCACACGGGTTCCCAGGCATGCGCCTCGAGTCGCGCTTTCGGTCGCAACACAGCATCCAACTCGCCGTGCGTCGCGCACGCGTAAGCGCCGTCGCCGTACACCACCATGGACGAAGAGACGACGATGCGCCGCGGCTTGTGCGACCGGAGCGCGATCGCTTCCATGAGAGTGGCGGTGCCCACGACATTGACGTCCGTGTACCGACGGATGTCGTACATCGATTGACCATTGCCAACCATCGCTGCGAGGTGGAACACCACATCGACATCCTCGAGTGCGGCGTCGACCGTGGCGCGATCACACACATCGCCGAGCATGAACTCGGCTGTTTTTGGGACGAAACGCGGTTCGCCTGTCGGGTGAGCTTGCTCGAGCAAGTTGTCGAGCACACGCACGCGACGGCCTTGCAAAACGAGCGCATCCGCGAGGTGCGAGCCAATGAAACCCGCACCACCTGTGACGAGCGCGACAGACATCAGGTCAAACTACCAGTCGGTGAGAGCGAGCTAAAGGCAGCACGACACATGGCAAAGAGAATGTGCAGGTCCTCGTCTTCAGGTCCTTTGTGGAAGGGCTCTTCGTGCGCGTCGACTGCGTTGGTGACGTGCGCCACCATTCCCACACGCGCGCCTCTTGCCTGGGCAAACGCGAAGAGGGATGCGGCTTGCATCTCTACAGCGAGCGCTCCCTGGTTTGCGCGGACCGCTATCCGCTCGCGAGTCTCACGATAAGGAGCGTCTGTCGTCCACGCGATCCCGCGATGCACTGGAAGAGACACGGACGCCAAGGCGCTCGTGAGTTCGGTCGCGAGCGCAGCGTCTCCGTGAATCGTGGTGCCGGCAGGTACATAGTGCAGACTCGTACCCTCGTCGCGAATGGCTTCGTCGATCACGACTAGGCTGGGCAAAGGGAGAGTTGTCGCGATCCTCCCGGCAGAGGTCAGCCCCAATACGATCTTCGCGCCGCTCGCGACGAGCTGCTCGGCGACCAGAACCGCATACGGACCTCCGATGGTGCGCGCGACCATCCCGCAATCGCGCCCATCGACCTGAAATATGCCCATTTCAGTGTGAAAACACGCCCAGCTCTCGTGCGTCTGCGCGAGACCTTTGCGACGACACTTGTCACTGAGATCACCATCGAACTCGAGCACGCAGACCTCCGGCACGCGCGTGTGAGAGAGGCCGCGCTGAGACTTCACCGCTGCCAGCAAAGACTCTGCAGTGAAGGCAGACACTTCTGAAGGTGGGTGGTCGAACAGAGGATGCAGAGCGTTGGGTGCGGTCACTTCACTCATGTGCGTAGACCGAGTCGCGCTGACTCGCAATGCCCGCCAAGCTCTACCGTGAAGACGCCTCGGTACACAACCTTATGCAACGCGTTCAACCGCGCGACGGATGCAACCGAGTGTACCGGCTCGCGCGTAGTTGAAACATCGCGCGCTCAACTTTCGTCGCGCGCAACGACGGTTGTTCCTTCCCTTGGAGGTTGTCATGTTCGGACAGGTAGGTCGCGCTCTCGCTGGTTGTGTCTCGTTGATCGCCATGATGGCTTGCTCGTCGACTCAGCTGGCAACGACTGACAGCGGCGCCAACGCCGACACCAGCATGCCCGATGCAACTGCACCCCTCGGACCTGGAGCGTCGCTCAAGTGCACCAGCAGCGGCAAGAACGCATGGCTGACCTACGGCGCGACTGGATTCGTCGCGGTCAACAAGAACATCTTCAAGAACGTCAACGCAGAGGTCACTGCCAACGGCGTCAAGAATCTGGGCGACACGTTTACCAAGATCGGCTCAGGCACCCCCGCAGCGACGCAAGACAACGCAGCCACTTTCGAAGGCAAATTGGCTGCATTTCTCGTCTATGCCTATGGCGGTCCGACGAGCATCCAATATGCGGATGGGAAGACCTACAGCGGCTTGCAAGACATGACTGTCGCTCATACGGGTCTTGGCATCACGGCCGACCAGTACACGTACTTCGTCACCAACATCATCGTGCCGGCGCTCGTCGCGGCGGGTGTTCCTTCCGACAATGATGGCGGAACCGACGACATCTCGAGTTGCTTTGCGCCGGTCGTTCTCGATAAGGCTTTCATCGCGACCATCGTCGGTCACTGATCATGCGTCGTCGGGTCCTCCAGGTCGTGTTCAAGTGGGCGCGAGTGGCGTTGAAGAGCGCGCTCGCACTCTCACTCGTCCTGGTGGCGCTGATAGGATTTGCCCATACCAAGACTGGTCGTCCGCTGCGGCCACTGCTCGGACTGGGAGCACGTGTGGGTGGCTGCCCACTCGGTTACGACCAGACCCAGACTCCTGAGCAGCGTGAGCTCGCTCGTCGCTCCTTCGCGGCGACGCACGCTGGGTCGCAATCGGCTCCTGAGCGCCCAGCCTTGGGTTTTGATCTCGACGTGACGACGCAAGCGGATGTGGAGTCGTGGGCAAAGACCAATCACGTGAGCTGCATCCCGCACAAATCAGGCGCCGATCTCGCATGCGAGCATGTCTCATCAGACCTGCTTCCTGCACACTTCAACCACGTTCGGGTCGACGACCTGTGGTTGAACTTCGGCGAAAAAAGCCAACTCATCTCCATCGTGGCCATTCGTCGCGACCCGAGCGCCGTGGCGGTGAGTACTGCGTTCGAGCAAATCACCGATGAGGTGACGCGCGAGGCTGGGCAAGCCACCGCGAGCAATGGTCATGCATCCGCGACGCAACTGTCTTCCGGTCTGCTCCATCAGACGAGTGCGGAGTATCGCTTTCACAACTACTACGCGCTCGCTCGCGCAACCAACATGGGGGACGCCTTCGTGTTGACCGAGGAGTACCGCTCTCTGCCGGATTGATCGAACGTCAACTAGAACAGGAAGTGAGCTGTGTCTGATTCCAGCGGCATAGCCGTAGGAACAATCGTCGCGGAGAAGTACGAAATCGCAGAGGCGGTAGGTCGTGGCGCGATGGGATCCGTCTATCGCGCGCGCCAGCTCGCTCTCGACAAGATCGTCGCTCTGAAGGTGTTGCATCCCGAGCTGCGCATGCAACCCGAGTATTGCGACCGCTTCATGACCGAGGCTTTTGCGGCGTCGCGGCTCGACCATCCCAACACGACTCGAATCCTGGACTACGGCGAAGACGAAGATGCGGGTCTGTACATCGCCATGGAGTTCATCGAGGGACGTTCTCTGCTCGATGTGTCGTTCGAGAACTTCCCACTCACTTCAGAGCGCGTCGTGAACATCATGTCGCAAACACTCTCTGCCGCAGCCGCCGCCCACGCGATTGGCGTCATTCATCGCGATCTGAAGCCCGAAAACATCTTGATCGTGGCGGGCAAGAACGAGGACGACCAGCCGATCGACATCGTCAAAGTGTGCGATTT
>JAYVXK010001238.1:0-9463 GCA_043785265.1 Myxococcales bacterium
AAGATCGATTGGGCCGATTGGTTTTACGGCGTGCACATGCCAGCCGTCGAAAAGTGGATCCTTCCTGAGATGGAAGCGCGCATGAAGCGCGACAAGAAGCCGCTCGCCGCTCACGCGACTCTGGTGCACCTCGTCGATCAGATGGCCGACCGCCACGAACACACAGTCGCGCTCTCATTCCTCGAAGAGGACGGCATGACCCGCGTGACGTTCGCTGATGTACGCGAACGCTCGCACGCAGTCGCGGCCCGACTCGCTGAACTGGGCGTTAACAAGGGCGATCGCGTGCTCGTGTCGGCGAAGAATCATCCCGACTGGGCCATCGCGTACTTCGGCATTTTGCGCGCGGGTGCTGCGGCGGTGCCCGTCGATCCCGAGCTTGAGAGCGCAGCGTTCGACAATGTGCTCACCGAGTGCGGCGCGCGCGTCGTCATCTGGGATGCGCATGTGGATCACAAAGTCGGGGAGCATGTGCGCCCGATCCACGGTGAATGCGCCTGGCTCGACGTGCATGCAGTCACGGCTGTTGGTGCTGGCCTCGTCGCTCCCGCGGTCGTCATCGAAGAAGGCGACATCGCGAGTCTCATCTACACCAGCGGCACCACTGGCAAACCCAAAGGAGTGCGGCTCACTCACGCGAACTTTGCGAAGTTGATTGCTTCGCTCGCGCCTATTTTTCCGCTCAGCGGACGCGATCGCGTCCTCAGCGTGCTGCCGCTTCATCATACGTTCGAGTTCACCTGCGGACTCTTGCTGCCGTTCTCACGTGGCGCGCGCATCGTCTATCTCGGCGAACTGAGCGCCGAGCGAATCACCGAGGGCATGGAGGTCGGTCAACCGACTGCGATGGTGGGTGTGCCCGCGCTTTGGCAACTGATCGAGCGACGCATGCGATCGCAAATCGACGCGCGCGGGCCTGCGGTAAAAGCGGCATTCGACATCGCCACAGAAGCCAATCGGCGACTAGGCCGCGCGCTCGGCGTGGACGCTGGGAAGCTGGTATTTGCGCCACTTCATGAAGCGCTCGGTGGGCATCTGAAGACCATCATCTCGGGCGGAGCGGCGCTGCCAAAAGAAACGCAGCAGCTGTTCGCGGGACTCGGGCTGCATCTCACCGAGGGCTACGGGCTCACTGAGGCCGCACCCGTGTTGACGGTTTCCGATCCATCGCCACGATCCAAACCCGGTCAGGTCGGCAAGCCGATACCAGGCGTGGAGATCAAGATCGAAGCCGCCGACGAGAGCGGCGTGGGCGAGGTTCTGGCCAAGGGTCCGAATGTGATGGCGGGCTATACGGACGACGTCGCCACGGCGGCCGTGATGACGCAGGATGGTTGGCTGCGCACGGGCGATCTCGGAAAGCTCGACAAATCAGGGCGATTGTCGATCGTTGGACGCATCAAGGATGTGATCGTCACGAGCACCGGCGAAAACATCTATCCAGATGACGTGGAGCGCGCTCTCGGCGAGATCGCAGGCATCACCGAGTTTGCAATCGTCGGCGTCGACGCGCCGCGTGGCGGAGAGCGGGTTGCGTGCTTGGCCGTGCCCGAGGGCAACGTCGTTCGAGACTCAGTGCCGCCGTCGTTGGAACATGAGAGTACGGCGATTGAGCTGCGCGCAGATCGCAACGAGCGCGCGATGAGCGCATTGCGGCTCGCGATCTCCAAGCTGCCGTACAATCAGCAGCCAGCGATCGTGTATCTGCACGACGCTGCGTTGCCGCGAACCGCGACGCGCAAGGTGAAGCGCAACGAAGTCGCAGACATCGTGCGGAGGCTGATTGCAGCCACGATCACGATCGAGGACGACAGCGGCGATCTCAGTCCAGTACGTCGCGCGATCGTCGCGGTGAGCGGGCGACTGGCCAGCGAAGTCCATGGCAATGCGACCATGCATGGCGATCTCGCCTTTGACTCCCTCATGTTGACCGAGTTGCTCGACGCACTCGAGGCGCGAGGCAAAACGCTCGACCCTCAAGCACTGACCGCATGCCGCACGGTCAACGATGTGGAGTCACTCTTTGGAACGTCGTCTGCACATCGACCCAAGAGCGAACGGCGCACTGCACGCATCGAGGGCCGCGAAGACAAGAGTCTGGTGCTCCCGGAAGAGGTCCAGCAAGCCGCGAAGAATGTCATAGGCAAATTGCAGGACGTTTTTTACGGCCAAATGATGAAGCCGAAGGTCGTGGGCCGCGCGTTCATTCCGCACAATCGCCCAACGATCGTCGTCGCCAATCACACGAGCCATCTCGACATGGGCTTCGTTCGACACGCGCTCGGCCCGTACGGCGAGGACATCGTGTCGCTCGCCGCGCAGGACTACTTCTTCGATCAAGGCATCAAGCGTGCGTTCTTCGAGAACTTCACGAACCTTCGCGCGATCGATCGCAAAGGTGGCGTGCGACACAGTCTCCGACAAGCGAGCGATGTGATCGGTAGCGGGAAAACCGTGCTCATCTTCCCCGAAGGCACGCGCACGACGACTGGTGAGATTCAGGAGTTCAAGCCGATCGTGGGGCACCTCGCGCTCACACACGGAGTCGACATCTTGCCGATCTATTTAGGCGGTACCTACGACGCGATGCCCAAAGGCGCGCCGGTCCCGCTGAAACGCGCGATCACGGCGCGCATCGGCCTGCCGCTGCAAACCGCGGATTTGCGACGACTCACTGAAGGCAAGACCTTGGCGGAAGCCTCGCGCGAAGTGGCGCGATTCGCTCGGCTGGCAGTGATCGCTCTGCGCGACGGCGGCTTGCTCGATCTGCGCGCGGTCGGAAAAGCAGAAGACGCAGAAGTGAAAAAGGAGCACCCGCTGGTCACGCTCTTTCATGAGCTCGAAGGCAAGTTCAAGCCGGGCACGGTCGATCGCGCTGTGTCGTTTTACTTCACGCTCGGCTCCGACGAGCTGTCCAAGTGGACGGTGAAGATGGACCCGAGCGTGTGCGAGATACGGGTGGGCAAACCTGAAGGCGGCACAGCCGACTGCGTGCTCAAGACCAGCCAAGAGATTTTCACGCGCATCGTGCGCGAGGCGTATACACCTGGCGTCGCCGAGTTCATGAGCGGCGCGGTGAAGAGCAACGACGTCGAGTTGCTGCAGACCTTCCAAAAAGCCTTCCAATTGAGCTGATCGTGAGTCGCTACCTCGTCACAGGCGCAACAGGATTTCTTGGCGCGCATTTGGTCAGCACCCTCGTGCTTGCGGGGCACGACGTCGTTGCGTTTGCGCGACATGCGCGCACCGATGGGTTCCCGACAGCGTCTGCCTATCGGAGCAACGCCTCGATTGTCGTCAAGACCGGCGACATCCTCGATGCGGCGAGCGTCAAAGATGCTGCCGGAGGATGCGATGGAGTGTTTCACTGCGCGGGCAAAGTCTCGCGCGATCCGCTCGATGCCGAACTCCTTCGAGACGTGCACGTCAACGGCACCAAGACCGTACTCGCAGCGTGCAAAGCAGCAGGCTGCAAGCGCGCGGTCATCGCATCCACGAGCGGCACTGTCGCAGTGAGCGAAGAGCCCGATCACATCGCGACCGAGACGGACGAGACGCCGATTGGCATCATCAACAACTGGCCTTATTACCGCTCGAAACTCTTCGCCGAGCAAGCTGCCCTGGAGATGTCTTCGCCTGACTTCGAAGTCGTGAGCATCAACCCGACTCTCTTGCTTGGCCCAGGCGACCGCGACGGATCGTCGACGGGCGACGTGCGATTGTTCCTCGAGAAGAAGATCTTGGCAGTGCCTGGTGGAGGCCTGTCCTTCGTCGATGCGCGTGATGCGGCGGAGGCGATGTCGCGTGCGATGGAGAAGGGCAAAGCTGGTGAGCGCTACCTGATCGGCGCGTGCAACCTCACCATCCGCGAATTCTTCGCGCGTCTCGAGCGCGTGAGCGGCGTAAAATCGCCAGCTTTTCCGGTACCACGGCTACCTACCTTGGCGCGTCTCTTCGTCATGCGGTTCCAGGAGAGCAGCATGACGTTACCGGTCAATCCAGTGGCCTTCGAGATGTCGCAATATTTTTGGTACCTCGATAGCGCCAAGGCCGAAGCTGAACTCGGCTGGTCCGCGCGAGATCCGATGGTCACGCTCCAAGACACCGTGAACGATCTTCGCGAGCGTGGCGTCGTTTGGCCGGCGGCGTGATGAAGCCGCTCGTCGTCGTCAATCCGCAATCCGGCGCGGGCAAGACGGGACGGATGTTTCCGGAGCTCAAAAAAGTCATCGAGAAGCGACTTGGCGAACTCGATGCAGAATACACAAATGCGCCGGGGCACGCGATCGAGCTAGCGCGCGCGGGTGCCCTGGAAGGTCGCGAGCTGATCATCGGCGTGGGCGGAGATGGCACGCTCCAGGAGATCGTCAACGGCGTACTCGCGAGCGACCGACGCGTTCAGATTGGCGTGATCGGGCAAGGCACGGGCGGTGACTTTTGCAAGACGCTCGGCCTCGAACATCGACTCGACGTCTACCTCGACGCCATCGCTTCAGGCCGCACGCGCGAAGTCGACGTGGGACGCGCGAGCTTCATCGATCATCAAGGCAAGCCGCAAGAGCGCTACTTCTTGAACATCTTGTCTGTCGGCATGGGCGGATTGGCGGACCAATACATCACCACGACTTCGCGAATGTTCGGCAGCACCGCTGCGTACTTTTGGGCATCGACCAAAGCATTGATCAAGTCGAAGGCCGCCCAGGTTCGTTGCAAGGTCACGAGCGATGGCAAGACCACGGAGCAACAGTTCGAAGCCATCATGCTCGCCGTGTGCAATGGCCGATACTTTGGCTCGGGAATGCACGTCGCGCCCATGGCCAAGATCGACGATGGTCACTTCGAAGTCGTCTCGATGACTGCGCCGAGCAAGGTCGCCTTCGCCATGAACTCTCGCCGCATCTACGACGGCAAGCACCTTGGCAGCCAGCACACGACGCATTTCTCGTGCGAGAAGATCGAAATCGATCTCGTCACCGAAGATGCTCGCAGTGTGTTCTTGCTCGACGTGGACGGGGAGCCTCTCGGGCGTCTGCCGCTGTCGATCGAAATGGTCCCGAAGGCCGTTACGCTTCGCGCGTGACCTGCACACGAACACCGCTGAATCCTGCGGTGCCGGTGAGTGCGTCGATGAAGGTCTCGTCGGTGAGATCGTTGACGCTCACGCCACCTCGGGATTTCGCTACGCGCAATTCGACGCCTTCGCGATTGTGTCCCCAACCGTGAGGCATGCTCACGACGCCGCGGTGCATCTCGTCGCTGACTTCGACCACGATGCGAACCTTGCCAGTCCTCGATTGCACACTCACCGTGTCGCCACTCGCCACTCCACGCGCGCGCGCGTCGTCAGGATGAACCAGCAGCGTGCATGCGACAGGGCCTTTGGTGAGCCGATCGACATTGTGCATCCACGAGTTGTTGCTCCGCAGATGTCGACGACCAATCAACTCGAGCGCGCCGTCGTTCGCCTTGCGCTCGCCGAGTTTGCGTCGCAGTCGTGGGACGTCTTGTAGAAAAACCTTTGGCGAGAGCTCGAGCGAACGCTTACCGAGAAAGGACGAGAGTCGCGGTGTGAGTGGCCCGAGATCGATTCCGTGTGGATTGCGTTCGAGCTTGGAGAGAGACACGCGATGGGGTCCGGTACGCATCATCAGGTCGAGCATTCGCTTGGCGCCGATCGTGCGCAAACCAGCAAGAAATAGGCGCTTTGCCAAGCTCTTGGCGCTCGCGGGTCCGCGCTTGCTGATGCGATGCGCGAGATCGGTGATGATGTCCCAGTCGTCGCGCGTCTCGCCCCGAGGAGTGAACGCGGCCTTCGCGTAGCGGGCGTGGTTGTGGACGGCGAACGCGTACAAGACCATGTCGTAGTGATCGCGCTCGAGTCCAAACGTCGGCGGCAAGATGATCGAGGCGTGACGAGTCGTTTCGTTCTTGTAGAGATCGATCGACACCATGAAGTCGAGTTTGCCAAGCGCGCGATCGACCGCAAAGCCGTTGGGCGCGCTCACGACGGGATTGCCCGCCATCGTCACGAGTGCGCGGATGCGATCGTCGCCGGGTGTTTCGATTTCTTCTGCGAGAGTCGCCACGGGTAACTCGCCGCCAAATTCAGGGAGACCTCGAACGCGACTCTTGAAGCGCGCGAAGCTGCCGCGCATGCCGAGTTTGGTCGCGAGGTTCACGAGATCGATCGCGGGTGTCGCGAACATCTTGCCGCCCGGACGATCGAGATTGCCAGTGATCACATCGAGCGCCATGGCCAGCCACGCGCAGAGGCCGCCAAATTCCTGCGTGCACGCACCAACACGCGGATAACAAGCCGCGCCGTCGGCTCGCGCATAATCGATCGCGAGACGTCGAATGTCGTCGGCTGTAATTCCCGTGACCTCCGCGACAGCTTCGGGTGGAAATTGTGCAGCCGCTTCTCTGAGTTCGTGCACACCGCGTGTCACCGCGCGCAACGCTCGCAGATTGGCGAGTCCCGCTTCGAAGATCGTGTGGATCATCGCGAAGAGGAGGAACGCATCCGTGCCAGGACGAATCGAGAAGTGTTGATCGGCGACTTCGGCGGTCTCGGTACGACGCGGATCGATCACCACCACGCGTCCACCGCGAGCGCGCAGCTCGGACAGCCTGCGCTTGATGCCCGGTGCCGTCATGATGCTGCCGTTCGACACGAGCGGGTTGCCACCGATCACGAGCAAGAAGTTCGTGCGGTCCAGATCGGGCACAGGCAGCAAGGCCTGGTGACCGAGCATCTCGAAGGACGCGAGCATTTGCGGGAGTTGATCGGCGCTCGTCGCCGAGAAGCGCGAGAACGATCCCATCGACTGCGCCAGCACGATCGAGCCCAAAATGCCGCCATAAGAGTGTGCGAGCGGATTGCCGACGTAGGTCGCCACTGCGTGCCGACCATGTGTCTCGAGGATTTCGCCGAGGCGTTCGGCGGCCTCGGTCATCGCTTCGTCCCATGTAATGCGTGTAAACTCTCCGCTCTTGTTACGACGCTGCGGATAGAGCACGCGATCAGGATCGTTGCGAATGTCGTCGAGCCCCGCCGCTTTGGGGCAGATGTGGCCGCGGCTGAATGTGTCGTGACGATCGCCCTCTACGCGTACCAACTTGTCAGCGTCGATGGTCAACTCGAGACCACAAACAGCCTCGCAGAGCATGCACGTCGCGGTCTGAGTCTTTGCCACGGTCACTCCTTTTCGATCACGGTGCGCCGTGAGGACCAGTCGCTTCGTAAAGCGCACGCAGTGTATCGAGACTGGGTTTCTTGGTGCCGCGCGAGATGTCCCAAACGTAACTGCGGATGAGATCATTCACGGGAGTGGCTATTTTGTGCCTCCGCGCGCGATCGATGATCTCGCCATTCAAAAAGTCGACGGCGGGCAGGCGACCGCGTTCGATCGCGCTCAGCATCGAGCTGCGCATGCGGCGATATCGAAAACCCACCGCAAGCAAGAGTCCGTGCTTGGCCACGAGCGAGGGAGATCCAGAGGCGGCGCGGTCTTCTTCGGTCAACGCGACCCAGTCGAGATCGATCGTCCCCGAGACCTTTTCGAGCTTCACCTTCTCGGCGCGAGCGACGTGCACTGCCTCGGTCATGATCTCCAAACCCAAGCGGCGCACGAAGCGATGAGAGGTCAGCGCACCGAGGCGATCTCCGCCGACAGTGCCGAGAGAGCTGATTGCGGCGTTGATGGCGAGTTTGCTCCATCGCTTGCCGAGCAAGTTGGTCGTCGTTTCGACGGGTCCGATCGCCTCGAACGCGCGGATCAGATCACCTGATGGTTGAGTGGTTGAATGAGTGAATGACCCGATGGTGAAACCACCCTGCGCAGTGCGGTCGTACACGCCAGGCTCCGGCATCGCGGCGCCCCAAGCGACGACGGCTCCCAGCGTGCGTTCTTCGCCGACCACTTTTGCGACACGCGACTCGCAGAGTCCGTTCTGCAGGCAGACCATCACACCATCGGCTGCGAGGCTATTTTTAGCCATTCTCGCGGCTTGTTCGACTTGCGGCGGTTGCGTGCACAACACGACGACATCAAACGGATCC
Organism: Myxococcales bacterium; assembly: GCA_043785265.1. Classification (GTDB taxonomy): domain Bacteria; phylum Myxococcota_A; class Polyangia; order Polyangiales; family Polyangiaceae; genus JANYHY01. The sequence continues at coordinate 8,063 of JAYVXK010001238.1, forward strand.
TGCGGCACTTCGGTGACCAGTGAGGCGCGCACGCCCCGGGCAGCCCCGTCTCCGCGAAGTTGAAAACCGTTGTTCTTCACGGCCTCGGCGATCGCGAGGTTGGTCGTGAAGGCAACCACGTCTTGCCCGCTCTCGTGCAATGCGCCAGTCACGATTCCGCCAATGCCGCCACAGCCCATGACCAAAAACCGCATGGAACCCTTCATATCAGCGTCTCGATCGCTCGCCAACGGTGCCCCGATGAATGAGCGCGACGCTTCGACGCTTGACCGGCACCCCTTAGCCACGCCAAGGTGCGCCCCTGATGCGCAGGCTATTTGCACTCATACTCGTTGTCGTCCCCGTTCTCGCTTGCAAGGACGATCCAAAACCAGACACCGCGAAGACCGCCGCGACGCCAGAGGCGATCCCGAGCGACATCGTCTACAACTCGTTCTTCTCTTCCCCAAGCGCGACGGCGAACTTGAAGGTCGCGTTCGATGGCGGTGGACTGGATGCGGGCGGTGGCGCGAACCTCGCCGAGGGGCCGCCCGGCAAAGCGACCGTGACCGATCCGGGCGCCGAGCCACGCGCGAAGCTTGCCTACGCGTTTGCGATGGGTAAGCCAACACTCGTGACAGCGACGGTCACTGCATCGATCGGCGGAGATGCACCAGGTGGCGGGGATCAGCCTCCGATTCGTTTCTCCTTCAATGTGACGCCAAAGACGCGCACGCCCGAAGGCAAGACCCACTTCGATCTCAAGATTGCCAAAGTAGAGATCATCGTTGGTGGCGCAGTCTCTCCTGACATCACCGCTCAGAAGGCCACGGTCGAAAAAGCGTTCAACGGCCTCGAAGGTGGTTTCGACGCAACAGCGAGTGGCGACGTGGAGAACGTCACGCTGTCGGCTGACAAGGTTCCGCGGATGGCGCAGCAACTGTTGCCGCTGTTCGCGCAGTCGCTCGAGTTCCTCGTCGTCGCGGTGCCTTCGGCGCCCGTCGGGGTCGGCGCGAGGTGGACGACGGTTTCGCACGACGAACAAATCGGCGCGACCGTGACGTCGACCTATTCGCTCACTTCGCGCAACGGAAATGCCGCAGAGATCAAAGCCGACATCGTTCGCGCGGCTCCGAAGAAAGCGCTCGAAGACCCTCAATTGCCGCCTGGATCGATGCTCGAGGTCAAAGGAAGCGGCAGCTACGTCATCGGCATTCGCCTCGACAACGTCGCGACCAAAGCAGACGGCAGCTCGACCACCACACTCCTTTTGACGGCGCCCGGGCAGCCAGGCCAGAACACGATCATCAAGCAATCGCAGACGCTCGAGAGCAAGTGAGCGGGGTGCGTGCGTGGACAATGAAACCATCGTCCGCACCTTTCTCGAACTCGCAGATGTGCTGGAGCTGACGGGCGAGCTGC
>JAYVXK010001239.1:0-2898 GCA_043785265.1 Myxococcales bacterium
GTCTCCATGACCAGCTCCTGCCAGTCGCGATTGCCGAGCACGAAGTCCTGCAAATAAGGCTGAATGATCGACATGGGCTCGAGCTCTGGGTCGAGCGTGGAGCAGCAGCCATAGAGCAAGATGATCGTCCGCTCCAGCAACACCCAATCTTTGGGGATGTGAAACGCGCCCGAGAGTTCCTTCAGCCCGATGTTCATCTTGCGCAGGTCGAGGAGGTTCTCGAAGCCGCGTGCCGGGTCGATTTTGATGTCTTTCAGGTTGAAGCTTTCGAGTTTTACTTCCTCCTGAAAGCGCCGATGAAAGTAGTCGATGATCTTTTCGCTCACGCGTTCGTCGGTCGTGCGCGAGAGAAAACCCATCTTGCGGAGAGCTTTGATCAGCTTCTCGGTGTCTTTGCGAAGCACGCCTTCTAAGAACTCGGGGATGCCGTCGCGCATCTGCGGTGAGAGCTCTGCCACCGCGCCAAAGTCGAGCAGCACGAGCGAGCCGTCTTTGGCGACGAGCAAGTTTCCGGGGTGAGGATCTGCGTGATAAATGCCGTCGACGAAAATCATCTGGCAGTAGGCGCGCACGAGCCGCCGCGCGATGTCTTTTTTGTCGAGACCGAGCGCGTCGAGACCCGCCAAATCGCCTATTTTCTTGCCCTCTACGAACGATTGCGTGATCACGCGCTTGGTCGACAATTCGCGCACGGGCACGGGAAAGATCACATTGGGATTGCTCGTGAAATTCTTGGCGATGCGTTCGATGTTGTCGGCTTCGCGCTCGAAGTCGAGCTCCTCGAAGAGGAGGCCTTTGATCTGGTGGTAGTAAGCGTCGAGTCCCTGCACGGGCACGAACCACTGCACGATCGCCATGATGCGACGAATGGTGACCAGATCGAGCTTCACCATCTGGTCGATGTCTTTGTGCTGCACCTTCACGGCGACGCGTTGGCCTTGCTTGGTGTGGGCTTCGTGCACCTGCCCGAGTGACGCGCTGGCGATGGGTTTCTTGTGGAAGTCGTCGAACAGCTCGTCCACGCGGGCTCCGAGGTCGTGTTCGATTCGCTCGGCGATCTCGGAATAGGGACGCGGCGGCACTTGGTCCTGCAGTCCCTCGAGCTCCGCGCGAAACTCAGGCGGCAGAAAGTTCGCCATGATCGAGAGCAGCTGACCGACTTTGATGAACAACCCCTGCAACGCCAGAATGGTCGACATCACCCGATGAGCGTTCGCGCGATGCACCGCGCCCATGCGCGATTCCTTCCACGCAGAGCCAAAGATGCGCGCCCACCAGAAGAACCAGACATACGACGCGATCACGCGAAACGTCGTGTAATAGGCTCTAAAAAAGCGCCAGGTGTCTTCGGCGCGCGGCCGATAGCTGACCATCGGCTTCGGTTTTCGCTTGGCGACTCGCCTGGCGGGTTTCGCGACCGGCAGCTTCTTCGGCATTGAAGCAGACGGCCTCTCGCCATCGACGGCCGCGTCTTCTGACGCTTGCTCCGTGTCCGTGCGAAGAGGCTGACTCATGGGGGGTAGCGTATGACAGCCCCGCTCCCAGCGCGAGTTTCGCCCGTCCGTCCCCGTCCGCCGTCCCCGCCCGCCATCCCCGTCCCCGCTCCCGTCCCCGTCCCCGCTCCCGTCCCCCGCCCGTCCCCGCTCGCGGTCTGATAAAACGTCGACGATGCTCCTCGCGATCGACCAAGGCACCACCGGCTCCACCGCGCTCGTCGTAGAGAAATCCGGCAAGATTCTCGGACGCGCAACGATCGAATTTCCACAACACTTTCCCAAGCCAGGTTGGGTCGAGCATGACGTCGACGAGATCGCGACGAGCGTGCGGCGAGCGGTCACGAACGCGCTTGGCGCAGCGAAGATCAGTGGCAAAGATCTCAGCGGCATTGGCATCACCAATCAACGCGAGACGACGGTCGTGTGGGACCGCAAGACGGGCACGGCCATCCATCGCGCGATCGTCTGGCAATGTCGTCGCACCGCAGATGTCTGTCAGCAGCTGAAGGACGAGGGTCACGCCGAGCGCGTGCGCGCGAAGACCGGGCTTGTCATCGATGCCTATTTTTCAGCCACCAAAGTGGCATGGTTGCTGGATCAAGTATCGGGCGCGAGAGACCGTGCAGAGCGAGGCGAGCTGGCGTTTGGCACGATCGACTGCTGGTTGATCAGTGTGCTCACTGCGCGCGACAAGCACGTCACGGATGCCACCAATGCGTCGCGCACGTTGCTCTACGACATCGTGTCGATGAAGTGGGACGACGAGTTGTGCGCGCTCTTCAGAGTGCCTCGCGAGGTGTTGCCCACCGTGGTCGGGAGTGCCGAGATCGTGGGCCACACCAAGGGGCTCGACTTCTTGCCCGACGGAATTCCGATCGCCGGCATCGCAGGCGACCAACAGGCGGCTCTCTTTGGACAAGCATGTTTCGAAGCGGGAGACGCGAAGTGCACCTACGGCACTGGAGCGTTTGCTCTCATGAATGTCGGCAAAAAACCCGTCATGAGCACGCATGGACTCGTGACCACCGTCGCGTGGAAGATTGGCGACGAGGTGACCTACGCGCTCGAAGGCAGCTCTTTCATCGCCGGCGCTGCGGTCCAATGGCTACGCGATGGACTTGGTATCATCAAAAGCGCGGCTGAGATCGAGCCGCTCGCGCGAACTGTCGAGTCGAGCGAAGGCGTCGCGTTCGTCCCTGCGCTCGCTGGACTTGGCGCACCCTACTGGGACCAAAACGCTCGCGGACTCATCACGGGACTGACACGGGGTACGACACGAGGACACCTCGCGCGCGCGACTTTGGAAGGCATCGCCTTCTCGGTACAAGACCTTCTCTCCGCGATGGCGGCGGATGCGGGTCACACCATCGAGCGTTTGCGCGTCGATGGTGGCGCTGCAAAA
>JAYVXK010001240.1:0-2894 GCA_043785265.1 Myxococcales bacterium
ACGATCGAACACCTTGCTCAAAGTGAAGAGCTTCAAAGACGCAGAGGCGCGTGTGGTCGCGCATGCGCCAGGCGCTGGCAGACACAAAGGCAGACTGGGCGCGCTCATCGTCGAGCTCGCAGACGGCACTCGGTTCAATGTCGGCACGGGCTTTTCGGATGCCGAGCGCGAGAGCCCGCCTCACGTGGGCGCCATCATCACGTTTCGATATCAAGAACTCTCGGATGGCGGCACGCCGCGTTTTCCGTCTTACGTTGGAGTGCGACTCGATGCGAACGAGCCCTCGAATCTCGTCGTCGAACGATCGGCCACGGCCCACCTCGGCTCGAAGGCCAACCCGCCCTCGAATCCGGTGGACCGATCTGCGCCTGCGCCCGTCACACCCAAGAGGGAGACGCCAGCGGTTCGGCCTGTTTCGAAGGGGGTCCGTCGATTCGAGATGCAGGACGACGAAGGGCGTTACTTTTGGGAGATCGAAGCGGATGGCAACAAGCATCGCGCACGATTTGGCACCTTCGAAGTGAAGGTGAAGCAGTTCGCGTCGGAGGAAGAGAGCACGGAGGCGCTCGTAAAACGGATCGAAGAAAAGCTTGGCAAAGGGTTTGTCGAAGTCGACTGAAACGCAGAAAGCAAAGGAGAGGATCATGCCTCGTTACGAGTTCATCGAAGGCAGTTCGAGCAAGTTCTGGGAGATCACGCTCGAGGGTACAGCGTTCACCACCACCTACGGCCGCATTGGCACGGACGGCCAATCGAGCATGAAGGAGTACGACTCCGAAGACAAAGCAAAGAAGGAGTACGACAAGCTCGTCGCGGAGAAGACCAAGAAGGGTTACGCACTCGTTGGCAAAGGCGGAGCACCCGCTCCTGCTGCGAAACCAGCTGCCGCAAAAGCGAAGGCAAAACCGTTCGACGACGACGAAGGTGACGAAGAGGAGACCCCGGCGCCCAAGAAAGCCGCTGCAAAACCTGCCGCGGCGAGTTCGAAAGGTGCTGGTGGTGCGCGACGCTTCGAGTTCGTCGAAGGTTCGTCGAGTAAGTTCTGGGAGATCCAACTCGAGGGCTCGTCGTTCACGACGCGCTACGGAAAGATCGGCACTGAGGGCCAGATGTCGATGAAGGAGTACGAGTCCGAAGACAAGGCGAAGAAGGAGTACGACAAGCTCGTCGCCGAGAAGTCCAAGAAGGGCTACGTCGAGAAATAGACTCGACCACGCTCATGCGTTGAAGGCCCTCGCTGACCATGTGTCGCGAGGGCTTTTCGCTTTCAGACGGCGGGACTCTTGTCTTTGGACTCGAGTGCGATGATGCGATCGAGAAACGCACGACCGCGTTTGGGATCGACCATGTGGACGAATGCGGCCATGCCTTTGAGCTGCGCGAGTGTCTCGTCCACCTTGCCAGGCTTGCCCTTCTCGCGGTTGAAAATGGCGGCTTTCAGCCTCCGAACGACATCACGCGGCACGCGGGCTGGCGGCACGCCCTCGGCGTTTGGCTTGTTGACGACGAGTCCCGTGACGCGCTGACTCGAGCCCGTACGCATGACCGAGGTCTTCTTGGCGTGAATACGAAAGCCTTCGGCAGCCAAGACTTGCTTCACGCCGCGCAACAAAGCACCGACCGGAGCCGCGCCACGCGATCGCGGATCGCCTTTGGGTTTGCGCCACGAGAAAGTGAGATCGTCTGCGTAGCGAGTGTAGACAAAGCCCATCACGCGTCCGAGACCCGAGAGTCTGCGATCGAGACGCAAGCAGATGGCGTTGGTGATCGCGGGAGATGTTGGTGCGCCTTGTGGACACGCGCGCGATCCTTTGGCGACGTAGAGCGTCTGACCGCGGAACTGGACGACTTCGCGCGGCGGTTCGGTCGCAAGCAATGCGCAGAGAGTCGACACGTTCTCGGGCAGACCACCCTTGCGGAACAGGCCTTTTACACGCCTAAAACTGACTGTCGGGAAGAACTCTTTGACGTCGACCTTCACGATCACGTCTGCGCCGGCGTGTGCAGCGGCATTGGTCGCGATCGATCGCGCGTTCAAGAACCCATGCGCGGCGTGATGCACAGGCAACTTCTCGACGACATTGCGGAGCAACCAGCGCTGGGCGGACTTGAGTTCGTGTTTGGGCGCCGTGATCATTCGACGGGTGCCGTCGCGCTTGGGAATCGTCCAGAAGTGGTAGTGCGACTGCGTGTCGACTTCGCGATGGAAGCAAAGCCAACGCAGACCGGGACGCGTCACACCAAGACCTTTGGCGAGTGACTCGATCGAGTCGATCGTCAGATCGTTTTGCTTGGCTCGCGCCAGACGCGCCTCGCGCTCGGCTTTGTCTTCGTCGATCTCGTCTTTGAAGAAGATGCCGTTGCCGACATGCACGACGTGGGTGGCGCGATATGCTTGCCACGCGAGCTTACGAAGACGGCGCTTTTCAGCGGCTTCGGCGCGTTTTTTTTCTTTGTAGCCGCCCTTGTCAGAGTCACTGAGCGTGGCGGGATCGGCATCGACGAATAGCCCCTTGGCGCGCAGCTCGAGATCGATCCACTGATCCTCACTGCCTGCGTCTTCGATCGCCTTCCACCGCGCGGCGTGTGCCTCGCGCTCCAACGCACGCGCATGGCGGTGTTCGCGCGAACGCTCGTCCTTTGCAAGGACGACGGCGTCTGCTGCGATGACCACGAGCGGTGTCGCGGTGACGTTGCGATCGGTTTCTGCGCTCACGTTGCTCCCAAAAAAGAGTTCATTGCCTTCGACCTTCGATCGATCTCTGTAAGGGCGAACCGCACGAGTCGTTTCGTCTGACACTCGATCTCAAAACAGAAGCCCCTAGAGAGGGCGCGAACACATCACCTTCCTACTTGGTGCACGGTAGCCTCACCGGCTCTCCACCTGGTAGCGC
>JAYVXK010001241.1:0-2886 GCA_043785265.1 Myxococcales bacterium
ACGTTGGCGCGCGACCAATCGCAAGATGGTGCCGCACTCGCTCGCCTTGGGCAGTGGCGGGGAGAGTTGCGAGCGATCGACCGTCAGCGGCCCCGGAAAGCGCGCCATGATCGCCGGCATCGCGTACTGACCTTGGCGCAGCAGCTCGCCCTCCCCTTGCCCGTCGTCCTGACCAAACGCGACGCGATCGACCAACGCGAGTGTCTCCTGATCCATGTCGATGATCACAGACGGCAAGCTCGACGATGGCGTGACTTCGCGCTTGGAAGGCGGACGGTGCGGCGGAATCGCAACACTGCTCGGTCCCTCGGGTTCGTCGGCCTCCATCGTTTCCGCGGCTTCGTCGGCCTCGCTCGCCTCGATCTCGGCAAGCAACGCAGCGGCTTCTTCATCCCCCACTTCGTCAGCGGTCACGATCGCGGGCGCGTCGAGGTGCAGGTCGACCACGGGACTCGAGATGCGTGGGCCGGTCAGCGCGATCGGCTCTTCGTCGTCTGGGGCGTCTTCTTCGCGCGGAATCGGCGGGCGCAGGGGACGCACCACTGCAAGGTTCGGCGGCGGCGGCTTACTGCCACGATCGCGCGTGACTATCGGACGACCGAGAGGAATCGGCGGAGAGCTGGGCGACACGACGACGATGCTGCGCGGCTCTTCGATCGGAGGAGCGACAGGCGGTGGTGCCGCACTGTCAGGGTTGAGAACGTCTGGCATCGCGCCACGCGATGACGGCGTCTCTGGATTCGTCGGCGGACGTCTGTCGCCGCTTGGCAGAACCGCAGCAGGACGAAACGCTCCTGGACGATCGCTCTGCTTCGCTCCCAACGCGCTCGCCAGGGCCTCGGCGCGCGCGGCTTTGTCAGGGGGTGGATTCGAGGGCGCTCTCTTCGAGATCGGCGCAACAGCCGACAGATCTGCTCTGCCCGCCTGAGTGCCTGGAGTCGCCGCCGAGAAGCCCGCTAGCTTCTTGCGCACGATCAACTTCTCGAAGCCCTGTCCGGCGAGCGCTCCAAACTGCAAGACGTCTGCGATCGAAGCGCGATCAATGCCTGCGTCGCCAGCATCGCCATACAAGATGGCGACAGGACGACCACGCACGAGCACGGGAAGCGCGAGCGCCTCAGTGCCAATCTTGCGCTCGAGATCGTGCGCCAACACCGCGTCGACTCCCTGAGCGCCGAGCGTGGCGTAGACGACCGCACGACTGTCGCGCGCAGTCGCCAGCAAACTCGGCATGTCCAGCGGCACGCCAATGCCGACCACATGCTCACGCGCAGCACCATCGCCGAATGCATCGCGTCCTTCGGCCAAATCGCCGTGCGCGATGAACAGGGCCGAGTAGTCAAAAAATTGTCTGGCAAACTCGAAGAAGAGATCGAGCAGCGCATCGCGATCGACGGCGGCCTCGAGCTCTTCTTTGGCCAGCTCGAATGTGAGCGGCCCGCGACGCCTGCGAACTGGGCGCACCGCATTGCCCGTCGCCTTGGCAAACGTTTGCGGCGTCGCCGGAGCGGGTGGCGACACGAACTCGGCGGTCTGCCGCTTCGCGGGTTTCGCTTCTTCGCGACGGGACTCGAGCGGTGGCGGCACGGTCACCGCTTGATGGACCTCGGGTAGGGCCTGCTCGCCGATGGGAATGTTCAGCATCGGCGCTGGAAAACCCGCGTTCGTCTGAACATGACGGAACGGCTCGGACGCAGGCGGCACCGGGGCGACTTGAACGCCATACGCGGGGCTCAAACGAAACGGCGGCACGCTCTGCACGCGCTCGGTGTTGGTGATCGTCGGCGGATCCGAGAGCAGCGGCGGACGTGATGTTGGTCCTTTGGTTTCACCTCCACCCAGCTTGGTCAGCAAGCGCTCGACACGACGATCGACCGGAATTCCGTAGACCTTCGCGATCGCTTCTCTCACGCGCGGAAAGAGCGCGATTTGCGAGTCGATGCGTACACCCAGCGCAAACGCGAGACCCTCTTCTTCTTCGCGAGGCAGTGGCTCGGACACGGCAAGCAGCAAGCGCTCCTGGTCCACGTGGATCGGAAAAACATTCCGCCGATTCGCGAGCTCAGAGGGAATCATCGCGAGTGCCTCGGGCGAAGGCACGGGCAACACGCCCGCAGCAGCTGGCTCTTTGCCAAACGAAGCCGCAATCACCGCTGCGAGTTGCTGCTCTTGGAGCGTGGACGCGACCTCCAGCAAGTTGGTGACGAGGTCTCCGCCGTAGAGCACTTGCCGCGCGAGCGCCTCCTCGACCTGACGAATCGTCGCGATCTCACGCTGCACGATGAGCGAGCTCAAGGACATTGCTGGTTATCGGTTGGCCCCCCAGGCGAAATGCCAGTCGGCGAGCGGCATAAAGAGCATCGGCGGAGGGGCCCTACGATGTCAATCTCGCCATCACTTATGCGTGAAAGAGGCTCTCGAGGGCGGTCATGAGTCCGGCGAGCGAGTGCTCGGTCGCTGTGGCGTCCACACGCACGCCGCGGCTGTTTGCAGCCTCCGTTGTGATCGGGCCGATGCTGACGACCTTCACTTTTGCCAGCAATTCGGCGGATCGCCTCCCCAATGCGTCGCACAGACTTGCCACGGTGCTTGCCGAGGTAAACGTGACTGCGTCGATTCGGTGGTCCAACGCGTCTGCGATCGCAGCGATGCGTTCGGCCGAAACAGGGCGTGTTTCGTACACCGCGACGACGTCCACATGGCAGCCTTTTTCGCGCAGCGTGTCGGGCAGGACCTCACGAGCGTCTTTTGCTCGCAGCACGAGCACTCTGCCGCGACTCGAGCCCATCGCTGCGAGCATCGCGTCGGCAAGGCCTTCGCCACGAAACTCTTTGGCCATGACATCTGCAGAGAGGCCACGATCCCTCAATGCGGAGGCGGTTGCAG
>JAYVXK010001242.1:0-2884 GCA_043785265.1 Myxococcales bacterium
TCGAGAACGGATCGGATCCACGCCGCGCGCAGGACCAGGTGATAGTCCTTGCCGCCTGCATCGATCTCAGAGAGCGGAATTTCGAATTCGTGAGCCACGCGAAGGGCGCGCAGTAAAGCACCGCACACGCGCGATGCAAGGCCCGTGTTTTCTTTTTGGGCGGAAGGCGCGTGCTCCGCGCGATGACAAGACCTGCTATTTGGATCGCGCCGTGGATAGACCGCTCTTCATGAAGCTCGTTCGACACGGGCAGTCGCTGGCCAACGTGAACGCAATCGACCCGCAGCAAGCAGGGGATTTTCGCACGCCTCTCACCGATCTCGGCCTCTCGCAGGCGCGCACTGCTGGCGAATCGATTGGTCACGACTTCGTCGCGGGCTCACTCGTGTACCTGTCACCCTATTGGCGCACGCGACAGACACTCGACGCACTCCTCGAAGGTGCCCAAGCGACTCGCGAACAACCCCTCAGTGTGTACGAGGATCCGCGACTGCGCGAACAAGACCACGGCTACGGCAACATCAAAGACCAAGAGCAGAAGCGCGCGACGCACGGTTGGTTTTACTATCGTTACGAAGGCGGAGAGAGCCCCGCCGATTGCTACGATCGCACGAGCGGTTTTCTCGAGAGCATGATGCGGCAGATGGAGCGCCGAGACGCCTCGCGTGTGATCATCGTCACTCACGGAATGGCGCTTCGATGCTTCGTGATGCGCTTCATGCGTCTCTCGATCGAAGAGTTCGAAGAGATCGACAATCCAGAAAACGGCGCAGTGGTCACCATCGGGCCCAAAGAGTCCATCCCTGACTCTTATATGGAGCGCGGCGCGTGGCGTGTTTCAGGCCTAAAACGTCGAGCTTAGCGTATTATTGACACTTACTCGGCCCGCTGCTGACCGGCGGGCAATTGTTGGACGGCGCCTTAAGACAGGGCGTCGCAGGGCAGGCGACTGGTCCACACGCGTTCTTGTATTGCGCGATGGCGGCTTCGAGATCAGGCGCGGTGTCGTTGGTGATGCTGATGGGACAGCAAAGGCCTTGCGCGACGTGACTGCACTGAAGCGCGTTGCAGAACGGACAACACGTCCTCGCTTGCTCGCTGAGCGAATCGATCTTCGCGCGCATCGCGTTGCAGTCGGTCGGAGGCGTAATGACGTCTGGAGCGCCGTCTTTTGCGGGTGGCGAAGTGTCAGGGCCAGCGTCACTAGACGCGCTCACCTGCCCGCCGCAAGCGGCACCAAACAGAACCACCGAAACCGCACCAACCAAGCAAAGACAACGATTCATCCGTGCACGATCCCAGCAGGACGCCCGACTCGCAAGGACCAAGCCGTCACTCAGACATGAGTTACGTTTTACTTGTCATCCGCAGCCTCCCGTGCGAAGCACTGCGTCGATGATGAAGCGCACCGCAGGAGTGACCTTGCCACTGAGCGCGGTTCGTTCGGATCGCGACTGGGGCTGTGGTGAGATTGGCGACTTGGCAGGGTGCGCGCAGTGGCTCAAAACTGCTGGCTTTGGCGTCGTTCAACTGTTGCCGATGTACGAACTCGCAGAGGGCGAGACCTCTCCCTATGGTGCACGCACGGCATTCGGCCTCGATCCGATCTTCCTATCGATCTCCGATCTCGAAGACGCGTCACAGCCGTTGAGTGAAGACGACGAGCGGGAACGCCTGCGCCTGCGGATCTGCCCACGTGTCGACTTTCGCGCGGTGCGAGCCTTGAAAGAACGCGCGATCGACAAGGCATTCGATCACTTTTACGAAACCGAGTGGAAGAGCCAGAGTGCTCGGGCCAAGGCTCTCGAGGCATTCGCGGTCCGCGAAGCCAGCTGGGAAGACGACCTGTCTTTGTATGTCGCCATTCGCGAGGAACAGGGACGGCGCGGCTGGGAGACGTGGAACACGGCCCTTCGTTATCGCGATCCAGCCTCGCTCGCAGACGCGCGAGAGCGGCTCGAAAAGCGCGTCCTGCGTCATCGCTACGAGCAATGGCAACTGGCCAAGCAATGGGGCGACGCACGCGCTGCGCTCGACGTGATCGGCGTGCGACTGATGGGCGACTTGCCGTTCGTCGTGGGTCGCGAGAGCGCAGACGTTTGGGCGCAATCACGCCTGTTTCGCGAGGGATTGTCGCTCGGCGCTCCACCCGACGAGTTCACACCAGAGGGTCAAGACTGGGGTCTGCCTCCCTACGATTGGCAGAACCTGGCCGCGAGCGACTACGCATGGCTGCGCGCACGCATCCGTCACGCGTCGCGCCTCTATCACGCGTTTCGTGTGGACCATCTCGTAGGATATTTTCGTCAGTACGTGCGCAAGCCCAAACAGCTGGGCGTGTTCGATCCGGCCACGGAGCCCGAGCAACGCAAGCACGGCGAGACTCTGCTCGCAGTCATGGCAGAAGCAGCAGGCGACGCAGAGCTGATCGCAGAAGACCTCGGTGTCATTCCTCCGTTCGTGCGCGACGCGATGACCAAACTCGGACTGCCTGGCTACAAGGTGCTGCTCTGGGAGCGTGACGAGAAAAAGAAATTGCGAGAGCCAGCGACTTACGATCCCGCGAGTGTGGCCACCTGGAGCACGCACGACACTCTTCCCATTGGCGCTTGGTGGGAAGATCTCAAGGCGGCAGAGCGGGAAGAACTTCTCGCGATGATGAAGCTCGATGCGAGTGCGTCGCGCGCGGCGATCGACGAGGGATTGTTCGCGCTCTTGTTTCGTGCGGGATCGTCTCTTGCGTTGGTTTTGGTGACAGAGCTGCTTGGAGAGAAGGTGCGCATCAACGAGCCCGGAACCGTCGGCGATCACAATTGGACGTATCGCCTACCGATGACGATCGACGCGATGACAGCGGATGTAGGGATTCGCGGGCGCTGCGAGC
>JAYVXK010001243.1:0-2883 GCA_043785265.1 Myxococcales bacterium
CTCATCGATTCGTCTCAGTTGGACGCGAGCGTCGACAAGGCGGCCACATGCGCGTCGAGCTTCGGTGCCGAGCTGACCAACGCGTTCGGACGACTCGACGGAACCATCCTCGCGGTGGTCGCGCCTGGGAATGCAACGTGTGCCCAACCGAACGGCACGCACCTCGTGTTGCAAGTCACGATGCACGGCGCGGCTTACCGGATGGTCATCAATGTCTCGGGAAACCCGCCAGATCCTACGGTGTCGCTCGCAGAACTCGACGCTCCTCTCGCGGGAGGTGCATGGTCTGAAGGTTGGCACGTGCCTGTCGCGCTCGACTACGTGACCACACTCGCCATCAAGAGCACGGCGTTCCAACCGATGCAGCCCAACGCGCTCGTCACCACGATCACGACTGAACTCACCATCGGCGCGCATGTCTCGGTGTTTGCGACCAGCAGCGGCGGAGCCAAAGCAGACAGCGCCCACCTCGTGCATCGAAACGCGCCGAACGCGGATGGCGCGATCGTCGTCAGTCCAGAGTCACCCAGCGCGCATTACTTGTTGTTCAGATTCGCCGACCAGGCGTTCTGATTACGCGCGCTACTTGACGCTCGCAGCGACCTTCTTGAGCACGTCGACGTCTTTGACGCCGTCCGCCTCTGCGCGATAGCTCAAGACGAGTCTGTGCCGCAAAACAGGCTCGATCATCGCTCGTATGTCTTCGACGTCTGCGGCGGGTTCGCCTCTCAAAGCGGCGCGCGCCTTCGCAGCGAGCACCAGAGCCTGCGAGCCACGAGGCCCGGCGCCGAAGCGGACGTATTCATCGACTTCTTTGATCGTCTTGCCAACATGTGGCCGAGTCGCGCGACCGAGAGAGACCGCGAGCGCGACCGCATCGTCCGTCACGGGAATGCGGGGAATCAATGCTTGAAGCGCGCGCACGTCGGCGGCAGAAATGACAGTCTGTACTTGGCCCACGTCGGCGCTGGTCGTCTTTTTGGCGATGACGCGCTCTTCTTCTTCGCTCGGGTATTCGACGTGAATTTCGAGCAAGAACCGATCGAGCTGCGCTTCTGGTAGTGGATAGGTTCCTTCTTGTTCGATTGGATTGCGTGTCGCGAAGACTTGAAACGGATCGGGCAAGGTATGGGTCGTGCCGCTCGCCGTGACCACGCGCTCTTGCATGGCTTGAAGCAGCGCTGCTTGAGTCTTGGGTGGGGTCCGGTTGATCTCGTCGGCCAACACGAGATTGTGAAAAATGGGACCTGGAAGAAAACGCACCCGGCGTCGTGTTTGACCGCTCTCGGTTTCTTCTTCCTGCAACACGTCCGTGCCGGTGATGTCCGCAGGCAGCAAATCAGGCGTGAATTGCACGCGGCCGAAAGACAGATCGAGCGCCTGAGCGAGCGAGCTCACGAGCAATGTCTTGGCCAAACCAGGCACACCCACCAACAACGCATGGCCGCGCGCGAGCAGCGCAACGAGCATCAAATCGATCACGTCTGATTGTCCGACGACACGCGCCCCCAACGCTTTTGCCAACTCGGTTCGCGCCTTCTTGGCTCGTTCGAGGAGTGCTTCGTCGTCGGTCAGGTGTTGACCACGCCGCGCCTCGGGCGCGGACGTGCCGTCACCCCCTGCGCCGTTCTTCTTCGGTGCTGCTTCGTCTTGCGGGGGAGCTTCGATTTCGGGGCGGGCCACGTGACCCGTGTCGCACGACCGAGACAGAGAGTCAAAACTGGCGCCCGACGGGTTGCTTTGTTAGATGCGTCTCTGCCTTGTTACACCAGCCCGCTCCGAGCGCACTGAACCGCGAAGCGGCCACGTTGCCGTCTGCGTCCGCCGCGCCTGTCGCCAGCGTGACCGAGACGGTGGTGCGCCCTGACGGATTGCGCCACGGCAAGTGGGAAGCGAAGCCCTGGCTCTTCTATTCAATAGCGACGGTCTCGGTCATTTTAGCCATCATCTACGGGCTTTATCGGGTCGGCATTATTCGCTTCAAGCGAAAGAAAAGTATTCCGTGACTCCGGGCACGCCCACCGTTTTGGACGAGTCAAAACCGAAGAAGAAGAGCGCGATCCCAATGGGTCGCATCATCATCGTGCTCATCTGCGGAGTGCTCCTCTACTTTGGCTATGCCCTCTACCAAGGCTTCGGAGAAGTCAGAGCTGGCCTCTCGCGCTTTCATTGGATCGCTTTTGGTCTGGCGTGCAGCCTCGCGTTTGGCAACTACGTGCTCCGCTTTCTCAAGTGGGAGTTTTATCTCGCGCGCCTCGACATTCGTGGCGTGAAGAAGACCGACAGCTTTCTCATTTTTCTGTCTGGCTTCGTGCTGACCGTCTCGCCGGGCAAAGTCGGCGAAGTGTTCAAGTCGTTCGTGCTCAGCGAGACGTACGGCGTGCCCGTACAGAAAACCGCGCCCATTGTGATCGCAGAACGCGTCACCGACTTGATTGGCATCATCTGCCTTATTTTAGCCGGATCGGTGGGTTTTCACGGTGGTCTGGTGCCGGCGGCGGTCGGCGGCGCGCTCGTGCTGACGCTTTTGATTGTGGTGATGTGGCGCGGCGCTTCGCTCTGGATGATCAGTCTCGTGAAACATCTCCCTGGCAAGTTGGGCAAGATCGGTCCCAAGCTCGCGACCATGTACGAGACGCTCGGTGTGCTCGTGCAACCCAAGAATTTGGTGTTGCCGACCATCCTCTCGATCGCCGCGTGGTCGCTCGAATGCCTGTCCTTGTGGACGATCCTGTGGGGATTCGGTGAGCGGGTGCCTGTGCCACTCGCTACTTTCTTTTACGCGACGAGCACCCTCGTGGGCGCTGTGCTTCCAGGCGGTCTTGGCGTCACGGAGAGCGCGCTGCGCGAACAGATGATCGACATCGGTCACATTCCAAGCGA
>JAYVXK010001244.1:0-2878 GCA_043785265.1 Myxococcales bacterium
AGGCTGGTCTCCGTATCGATGCGAACTGTTCCTCTTGCTGCTCTCCACGATGCCGGTGACATGGGACTTCCGGTGGGCTGCAGATCATTGGTCTCGACACTGACCCAGCCAAAACGGGATTCGTGCGCTCTCGCAGAGACAGCCCACGTGTTGCCGATGGCCGCCACTTCGACGTGCAGTCCGCCGGCATGGATCTCCGCGAACTCCAACCGTGATGCATCGACTGTTGCAATCCCCTGAATGCGGTCTGCCGACAGGCGAACATCTGCATCGATCACGACGTTCCCTTCGAGCGGTTGTTGCATGCCAAGGAGCGTATGTACGCGCGAGAGATCGATGTCGCGCGAGACGACAGCGACATGACCTTGTCCTTCGAGCCATGATGCTGAACCGACGATGGGCTCACCAACGCCCATGATTTGCAGTCTTTCGACGCGCACGCCGCCAGGCGGTAACGACACGTGTCCGGTCAGATCGACCTGCCCCCGACCGATCGCGCACACGGTCACGTCTGCTGAATCGAGACTCCCATGGACGTCTGCGTCGAGCTCGCTCAAGCGCATGTCGGCTCGTTGGAGATCTCGCGCCTGAGCGCCCAGAGTGATCGCAGGAGACTTCATGTCTCCGTTTGCGCGCACGTCGAACGCCATGGTCGCGATGGATACACCGCTGCCGCCCAGACCACGAAACACTCCATGAGCAGAGGCGGCGAGTACATGAGACTGGGTATCGAGTCGACCCTGCGCGACAACATCCCCGTGGCCTTGCACCTTCATGGTTGGAGCCATGGTTGATGCCAACTTGCTGCCGTCGAGCACGACGACTTCTGTTCGACCCTCGATCACATCTCCTTGGAGAGACGCATTCAGATCGATCGTTGCCCCAGGCAACGTCGCGCGTCCTTTTCCGTCGACGTCCTGCATGTTGGTATGAATGTCGAAGTCTCCAGCCACGGTCGTGTTCGGCGCTTTGAGAGAGAGTGTGTGAGGGTCGAGGTTTCTGATCGCGACATGCGCTTCCAAAGACGGCGCGACGTAGCGTCCTGTTGCGCGCACGCGTCCTGCGCCGACGCCCACGAGCCCAGCGAAGTCCATCGCACGCAAGGTTCCTGAACCTTCAAAATGGGCAAAAATGACGTCATAAATGGGTGCTTCGGCGATGAGCCTCCGAACGCGCTCTCCTTTAACCGGAGGGACATCCACCAACGCCAACATGTCTGCACCGTCGATGGCTGCGCGGGCTTTGAGGGGTATCTCGCCTGCGTCTCCTTCGAACGTCGCAGCGGCGCGCAACGTCATCGGCATGTCGAACGCGAGCCACCCTCGAGCCTGGCCACGAGCGTTCGCTCCCTTGGGTGCGGCGCGCGTCACGATCGTCGCTTGATCGAGGTCGACTTCCACTCCCTTGGGACCAATGCGAACTTCCGATCCGATGCGATCGGCATCGGCGTCGATGATTTGCCCCTTCATGGTTCCGTGACCCCAGGCATGGTCGGTGACGATGTCTGTGAGTCGCAACTTCGGAATGGGAGGAGGACCCGACGACACGGGAGCACCAGGGTTGAGTCGAGGCATGAAGGCATTCACCATGCGAAGATTGCCATCGGTCGCCAGGTCGAGATTCACGTCAGCGTTCGCGATGTGGATGTGATCGACGACGATGCTGCCGCCTCCGAGCACATTGCGGATCACATCGACGAGCGAGATGTGGGCATCCAGATGGTCCACTGTGATCACACGAACGCCGTCGGGATCTTTGACAGTCACATGCGCGCCTTCGATGCCAGACAGAGAGAGACCTTCCAGCCCGTCGAGTTCGATGCGTCCTTGCAAGACAGTCGCAAGCAGCTTCGTCACTTGCGTCTGCGCGACACGACGCGCCACGGGGACGCGCACGTGCAGCAGCACGCCCAAGAGGAGCGAGCCCACGAAGCCCACCACTCCGAGGAGAACGAGGAGCAAGCGACGTTTCATCAGAACGCCTCTCCGAGGCCTAATTGCAGGGCGATCGGCACACCCTTGATGAGTTCGGGCACATACTCGAGAGGACCCGAGAAGACCTGCGCGCCTGGGATTCGATAACCGACATCCACTCGGATGGGTCCAACTGGAGTGTCGTAACGCCCGCCCGCTCCGCAAGAGAGGTGCGGACGATCGAACCGCAGGTCGAACGTTTGCGGCGAGACGTCTGCCATGTCGCAGAACACAGCCATCGAGAGCGGACCGACGAGTTGAATGCGCACCTCGAGAGACGCCTCCCAGAGTGAGAACCCACCGAGAGGGACGACACACTCGGGTTTGGTGTCGAACTTGGAGCACGACTTGTTGGCTTGCTGCGCGTCGATGGCTGGGTTGTAAAACGGGACCACTCCCTGCGGACTGATGCCACGAGGTGGATACCCCCGGTTCTGCGTGGGCCCTCCTGAGAAGAAGCCACGGAAGTAGACGATCTGCGCGTCGCGCGTGTCTGTCCCAGACTGGTAGTTGAACGGAAGTAGAAAACCGACCGACGATCGGAGTGCGACTGTCAGCCGCTTGCCGATTGGAATGTAGCCTCGAACTTCCGGTCGAATGCGCACGTCCTGAGGCGCTCCTCCGAGTCCAGCCGCCTGCAAGTCGTTGGCGATGAACGCGCCCTTGTGTGGGTGAATGGGATCGTCACGGAAGTCGAGTGTCGTATACAACTCGGGATACGAGATCACGATCGTCGAGGGCGGCGGATCGGGAGACGCGGGATCGAAATTCCCGGCGTAGAGAAACGGATACTCGACCTGCAACGAATGCGAGAGCGTGACATTCAGGTGAGGACCGATGCGCCTCTCGAGTCCGATGGTGGTCTTGAATTCGGCATATCCCAGCACTGGATCCAAGGGATTGTA